>DASPGQ010000660.1 GCA_035620555.1 Vicinamibacteria bacterium | reverse complement strand
AGATGAGTGGGCGTGGCCAGTCGTCTGGCACCAGCACGGCGCACTCCGAAGCTGCAACCTTCTCGAATTGACGTCGCGCCCGAACAAAAAGGCATGGTCCACTCGATCTGGTTGTTATGCAGTCTACTCGCGAGTATCGGTTAGCGCCTTTCGCAGATCATCTTTCCACGATGTCCATGATAAGGGGTTGCCCGGCCTGCTCGGTGACTCAGGCCAGTTTGTCGACCTCGCTTGACTCAGAACAGCATCAAAACGCTCTGGTTCGTGGAGTCGATGTGACTGACGTCCATAGACTCGTCCGACTTGTGAAGAATAAACGAGCTCAGGTTGCACGGGCCGATGGAACTTCAGGAAAGCGAACCAACCGTTGCGATACTGAGGGTGCATGACCCACAGTTCTAGACTTTCCTTCGCCATCGGATCTTCGTGAAGACTCCCCTCACGATCACGCCATAGTAGGGGAACATCGCGAGGACCGGCTAGGATCAAGAGCTCTCCACCACGCCCGTCGTACTGCATGCCCCAGTAATGCCCCCAGGGAATCTGATCCTCCTTGGTCTCCGCCAAACTCCATCCATCGGGGAGCGAAGACAGGATTGCGGCCCGCATCGACGTACTCTCGAACGAGTCTGACGGGGGAGAGTGACAGGCACTCAGCACTCTGCCAAACAAAACGACTGTGGACAAGGAGCGTTGTAGTGGCATTGTGTGTCTTGTGCGCCCAGTGATCCCATCGTAAACGCCGAGAGCGGCGGATTTCAAATAGACTCGTCAGGGGGGCTTCTAAAGCGGGAAGGGGCCGATGCGAGCAAGGTGCACGTAGACCACGGTCGTTTCGAGGGCCTTGTGCCGAGGAGTTTCTGGACGGAGCGTACGTCATAGCCGTTCTCGATGAGATGCGTCGCGAAGGCATGACGCAGGCTATGGCAGCCGACGGGCTGGCGATCCCGGCGGCACGGCAGGCGTCCCAGGTGTTCCGTCCAGGGACTTGGCGAAATGTTCCTTCAAGAACTCATCGGCCTTCAAAGGTCTGGCCGAAAGGCGTCGTCGACGGGTACCTGCAATCCATTCGCGAGCCGGTTCGTCTCGTTCGCGAGACCCACGACGGCGAGAAGCTCCCCGAACATCTCATCCGTCATGCCCTTGGAGCGGGCCGAGGCGGTGTGGGAATGGATGCAGTACTCGCAGTTATTGGTGACGCTCACGGCGACGTAGATCATCTCCTTGACGAGGGGGTCGAGAGCACCCGGGGCCATTACGGCCTTCACTGCCGCCCAGATCCTTTTGAGGGTGGATGGGTGGCAGGCCAGGTATTTCCAGAAATTGTTCACCCAGTCCGTATTCCGCGTCTTCATGATGTCGTCGTAGACGGCGCGCACGTCGGGGCTCGCGTCCGCTTGTTCAACGGGCTTTACTAATGCCATCGGGGATCTCCTTTGTCGTCGAGTCATGACCCTTTTCTACTCGACGAGGCTCCCCGGCCGCCACATCGTTTTCCCTGACGAGCTTTGCGACGGCTCGAAACGATCGCGGGGTGAACGCGGTTCCGCAGGGGCTAGGGTTTGTTCTGGTCGCCGTCGAGCCCGTCGGCCAGCTCGAGGAAACGATCTACGAAACGCTCGATCTTCTCCCGGACGCCCGGAGCCAGGCGGACGAACTCCACACCGAATCCGTCGCGCAGTCCCTGCGGTGGTTGAGCGATGTCCCGGGTCCTCCAGCGCACAACGACCTCAGCGTCCACGTGGCCGATCTGGAACGGCAAGAAGAAACGCAAACGAAAGGACTCGCCTCGGGCGAATTCTTCGTTGGTGGTGAGAAACACGCCTCCCCGGCTGAGATTGAGGACGTATCCCTGGCCGACGATACCACCTCTTTTGAATACGGCTCCTATCGTGAGCGGGCTCAGGCGCACCATGTGACCGATGTCCTGCGGCTCGGGAAAAGCATCTTCGTTATAGTTCGACTCGTGACTCATGTTCATCCGATCTCCTGAAGCTGGAAGCGCCGCTGTCCGGCATCACCCTGCCAGAGCCTTCGTGGTGGAGAGCTTGTGTTGACGTAGTTTGTGCTCCAGCGCGATTCCCGCCTGCGATACGAACTGCTCGAGCCCGCTCAGATCGCCCAGGGGCGAACCGCTAACGGGATTGTCTCCGAAGAGAATGATGAGCGTTGCCCTTTGGTGGAGAAGCGGAATCAACACCGCCTCGGAGGAGAGGCCTCGGCCCGCCTGGGCCAAGAGGGCCTCGCTCAGAGGAGGACTCCCCCCTTGGATCCTGTAGGTGGAGCCCGTTCGGACGACTTCCTCCACTGGCTCGCAACGTCCGACATCGATGACGAGACGCTTCGCCACTCTCGAAGATGTCTCGAGGTCCTCGTCGAGTCCGTAACCGGCGAGTCCCCGGGCTGCTTCGCCGCTAACGACGAACAAGATGCCCCGCTCGAGAAACTCCTGCGCCACCACCAGCAGCAGCCTGGAAACGTCTTCCGTTCCTCCGGGGTCGGCCAGCTGCCGAGTCATTGCCGCCAGGAAGCTCGCTCGATTCGAGCCATTGCCGTTTCGCTCGGGCTCCTCGGATCCCCCGGCATCGACGCGCTCACCGTCGGTCACGAGTCTTTTCAACTGCTCGTGGAGCGTTCCCGCAAACTCGCATAGATCCTTGCGATAGAGCTCTGAATCGATCTTGGTCAAGGTCGGCTTGTGCACCACGCGCCGAATCCCGAGCTCTTTCGCCCTCGTCTTGGCCTTGTCGGACAGGCTCTCGACCATGAGCAGCACCGGCACAATTGGTTTGACTTTCTTGAGCTTCCTGACGAGCTCGAAGCCACCGTAGAAGCTCCTGCCCGACGTGGTGGGCATCTTCAGATCGACCGCGGCGAGAACCTTCTCGCCGTTCTCCACGCGGCGTCTGATGATGTTTCGCCCCGCAGTTGGATCCGAGGCGGTGAAAACCCGGTGCCCTCTTCTCTGCAGCTCTGTCCCGACGATCTCGGTCACGGGGCGCTCGTCATCGACCAGAACGACACTGAACCCCGTCGGGTTGGGAGTCGCGCACGAAGCTTGCCGCGGCGAATCGTGCTCCCGCACTCCGGGTTCCTCGGGTGGCGGGCTCTCGAAAGCGAGCTCGAGAAGAGATGACGTCTCTTTCCGATCGTTGTCCATCTCGACGGCGAGATCGAGCAGGAGCTCTTGCGGATCCAGACCTTCGGACAGGAGGTAAGGCTCGAGCTCCACGCCTTCGAGCTCCGTGACCGAATCGGTCAGCTCGAACTGGAAGTTTCCCTCCCGAAGTCCCGCCAGGTCTCGCAGTGACATCTCGATGAACTCTCGGACGTCCTTGTTGGGCAGAGGCGAGCCGCCCCGAGAGAGCTCGCGCAGCCTCCCGAGGGTCGACCACGAGTAGGAAAAGAGCACTCGTCCCTGCCGGAGCACGACGCCCCCCCGCCCCGGAGGTCCAGCGACGCTCAGACATCCGCTCTTTTTGGAGAAAGCGATGATCTGCAGCATGTCGAGGAGGGGGAGATCCTCGAGCTGCCCTCTGAGACCCATCGTTCTAAACCACCAGCTCCTTCACCAAGTTCACGAGCTCCGGTCCCGAGATCGGCTTGGTGAGGTAAGCATTTGCCCCGTGCGCCAGGCCTCGGTCTCGCGACTCCTCTTCCCCCCTCGTCGTGATCACGATGATCGGCACTTTCGGGTCCCGGTGATGGGAGCGGATGTACTCGATGAGATCGAGTCCGTTCATCAGCGGCATGTTGATGTCAGTGAGCACGCAGTCGACGGGCTCGCGGTCCAGCTTTTCGACCGCTTCCCGCCCGTTCGCGACCTCCAGAATGTTGTAAGTGCCCTCCTTCTTCAAGGTGAGCGCGATCAGCATTCTCGTTGTCGCAGAATCGTCTACGACCAAGAGATTCTTCGTGGACATGATTCTCCTCGGTTACTCATCACGATCTCATGAGCTTCACGAACCCCTCGATAGTCTTCACCTCGAGTTTCAAACCGTGGCCATTGCTACGTTGACCAGGACCTCCCCGTGAGACGTACCCAGGGGAACGACCAGAGTTTCCAGCTCGCGGTTCGAGATCTCCACATTGTCGCCTTCGATGAGGCTCGGTGGAGACACGCGAAGGCGATGGCCTCGATCATTGAGCACCGAGATCGCACGGCCAGTCATCATGCTCGCGAGCTCCGACAGCGCGTCCTTCGCCAGGCGATCGAGGACTTTTTGGGGCGCGTCGTTCATCTCCGCTGCGATGGCGATGGCCGTGTCGCGACGCATGTCGAAGAGCACCCTTCCCTCTGCCTCGCCGGTGACTCCCACGATGGCGGTGACGCCCAGGGTCGGGACGGGCGCGGGAGAGAGCCTCAGCATCCCGAGAACCACGTCGCTGGCAAGCATCTCCTCGAGTATCTCCTGCGCGGAGCTCACGAATGGCCTGAGGTAGTCGTATCTCACCCGGCGTCTCCTAGTACGAAGCTCACGACGTTGGCGACTTGCTGCGGCCGCACCGGTTTCGTCAGGAAGTGTTTCGCCCCCGACTCGATGGCCGCTTTGATCATGTCCTGATAGCCGTTCGAGCTCACCATCACGATCTTGGCCTGCGAGTCGCGAGTGATGATCTTCTGAACGGCTTCGACACCCTCCATCTCCGGCATCGTGATGTCCATGAACACCACGTCGGGCTTGAGCTTCACGTACTGTTCGATGGCCTCGCGACCGTTCTTGGCGAAGCCCGCGGCCTCACCGCCGAACGAAGCCAAAATCTTGTTCAGGTTGCGGCGAGCGAACTCCGAATCGTCCACCACCAGAAAGCGGAAGCTCGGTCTCCTCGACGCCTGCTCTTTCACGCGTTCCATGGGGAACCCCTTTTCTCCGTCTCGAGGGAGTTGAGAAAGGACGCCATTTCCGGGAGTGGCAGGACGGTTCTCACCGCCCCTCGCTGGATAGCCGCTCGGGGCATTCCGTAAACGACAGAGCTCGCTTCGTCCTGAGCCACGGTGAGACCGCCGGCTGCCCGGATTGCTCCGAGGCCCCTCGCGCCATCCTCGCCCATACCCGTCAAGATCAGACCCACCGCCCGTCCACCCACGACTTCGGCGACCGACCGGAACAGGATGTCCGCCGACGGGCGGTGCCCCCCGACGGGCGGCGTCCGGGAAAGACGAACGTGAAGCCGTCCCTGGGAGCGCGTGACCTCCATGTGCCGTCCCCCCGGAGCGAGCAAGGCTAGCCCGGCGGTGATGCAATCGCCATCCTCTGCCTCACGCACTTCGATCGCCGCCAGCCGATTCAGACGCTCGGCAAACTGGCCGGTAAATCCCTCGGGCATGTGCTGCACGATGAGAAGCGCCCGGCCAAAGCCGTCATCGATGCCACCAAGGATTTTCGAGAGTGCGTTGGGACCGCCGGTCGAAACGGCGATGGCGACAACGTCGAGTGCCGGAGACGATCCGCGCCCGAGATCCCTGCCGACGACCGGATGAGGCACATCGACCCTCGAGGCACGATTTACCTTAACTTTCGCTGCCATGCGAATTTTTTCCACGAGAGCATCGGCCAGGGCGCCGAGCGGGGAGGAGAAGATTCGTTCGGGTTTGGTTACGAAGTCGACGGCTCCAGCCGCAAGGCCCTCGAAAGTGGCCTTCGCTCCCTCCGACGTGTGGGCCGAGACGAGGATGACCGGTAGCTCATGCTCGCCGACGAGACGAGCGAGGGCGGTGAGCCCATCCATGCGCGGCATCTCGAGGTCCAGGGTGACGACATCCGGCCGGGCACGGGCGATCTTGTCGAGTGCGAAAATGCCGTCCATGGCCGTAGCGACGACATGGATGTCCGGGTAGGGCTCGAGCATCTTGACGAGCACCTTTCTCATGAAGGCCGAATCGTCCACCACGAGGACCCGAATGGCGCTCGTAGTCAATGGAGCACCTCGACGCTTCTCGCAAGGCTCACATGCTTCTCGAGCAGGCCACGTATGTGAAGTATCAAAACGATCCTTCCGTCTCCCAGAATGGAGGCACCTGCAATTCCGGGGCTGCGGGTCAGCGAGTCATCGATGGGTTTCACGACCAGCTCCTGCTCACCGAGAAGGCGCTCGGCGACGAGTCCGATTCGACGCTCGGCTTCTCCAACGAGCAGAACGAATCCGTTCGGCGTCTCCGCCTCCCCGGAGCGAGTCGAGAAGTTTTCAGCGGTCGAGCCGTTCAGACCCAGCGCTTTCCGAAGCGACACCAGCGGCACGACCTTTTCTCGCCAGGGGAGCACGCCGCGACCGAGCATCGTCGCCGCTTCGCCGCCGTGCAGACGGACGATCTCGAGGACTCCGGTGAGAGGGATGGCGAAGACGCTCTCGTCCACCCCGACGAGGATGGCGCGCAGGATCGCGAGCGTGACGGGCAAGCGGATGAGAAACCGAGTCCCCTTTCCCGGAGCCGTGGTCAGCTCGATCACGCCTTTGAGGTTCTCGATGGACTCTCGCACGACGTCCATGCCGATCCCTCGGCCCGAGACGTCGGAGACGGTCTCGCGAGTGGTAAAACCCGGCCGATAGATGATGTCGAGGATCTCGGACTCGCCGGAGAGGTCGAGCCGATCGCGGTCGTCCAGACCGAGCCGTCTGGCCTTTTCCGCCACTTTGGCCGCATCGATTCCGCGGCCGTCGTCCTCGACGACGATGTGCACGTGGTTACCCTCGTAGAAGGACTGAAGGACGAGCCGGCCGCATCTCGGCTTGCCCGAGCGCTCACGTTCCGCGGGAGTCTCCAAGCCGTGGTCGATGGCGTTTCGGACGAGATGCAACAAGGGCTCTCCAAGAGCGTCCACGATCGTCTTGTCGAGCTCGGTGATCCCCCCTCTAACCTCGAGCTCGACCTGCTTGCCCTCGGAGTTGGCCAGGTCGCGAACCACTCGCGGGAATCGGCGAAAGACGTGGTCGACGGGAACCATCCGGATGTTCAACACCGCGGCCTGCAAATCCCTCAGTGTGCGCTCGAGGAGCGTATGCGCGTCGGCCAGCCTGCCAGCCGCAGCGGGATGACTCTCGCGGGTCTCGAGGTCGGTTTGTGCTTGCGCCACCATGGAGCGGGCGATGACGAGCTCCCCGACGAGATTCATGATGCGATCGACCCGGCTCACCTCCACGCGAAGCCAGCCGCCGCCCATGCTTTGGCCGGGTGTGAGCTTGTGTATCCTGTCGACGTCCGGCGATTTGGAGTCGGCCTCGGGCTCGTTCCGCCCCGGCGGGGGTTCCTTGACCATGACCCTGGAAGTCACTCCGGGAACTCGGGCCGCGTCTCGGACCTGCCTCGGCGTCGCGCTCGACTCGACGTCGATGCTGAACTTCGAGATCTGTTCGAAGGCTGGACTGTCGGGATCAGGGATCACGGCCACGACCTTCGCCAGCTCTTCGAGTCGACGTCGCACGAGCAGGGCGCCAGCCGAATGCATCCGGCAGTCGCGGGCGAACCAGATGGTGAGTCGATAGGAGTCTGCCGGCGTGGGCGCGGAGTCGTCGGAGCCGCTCGCTCGTTGCCGAAGCCTGCGGCAAAGGGACTCCACGTCGGGGAGAGGCGTAGCGCGCTCGCAATAGGCCGCGAGCAGCTGGTTCATGACGTCCCCGGCGGCGAGGAGCTGGTCCACGTTGTCGCGGCCGACGAGCGCCTGCCCGCGAAGGGACCGGAACAGGTCCTCCAGCTCATGGGCGAGCTTGGAGAGCCGATCGAAGCCGAGCGCCATCGAGTCCCCTTTGATCGTATGGACGGTTCGCTCGAGCGCTCGAAGGGGCTCGGCTATATTCCGAGAACGCTCCAGCTTCAATACCAGCGCGCCGTATTCCACGAGCATTTCTCGGGTCTGAACCTGAAACGTTCGTTCGAGCCCAGCCAGCTCTTCTGGCGTGAGATAGGAATCGTCGGTCACGATTCCACCACCTTCTGGTAGCCCGTTCCCCGGCCGTGATGCACGAACTTGATCTCGCTCGAGAGGCCCTGGACCGACTCCGAGTGCCCCAGGAGCAGGTATCCGCCCGGACGGAGGCCACGAACCAACTTGTCGACGACACGCTTCTGTTCCGCGGGGTCGAAGTAGATCAGGACGTTGCGACAAAACACGACGTCGAGCCCGCCGAGACCGTTGTCGTGTTTGAGATTGTGGAAGTCGTAGATGACGACTCGCTTCAGCTCGTCGCGGACCCGAAAGCCCTCGTCGCAACGCTCGAAGTATCGCCGCAACCGCCCCGGGCTGATTCCGGCGAGCTTCTCCTGCGAGTAGACGCCCGCCGCCGCCGTTTCCAGAGCCGTCAGGGAGAGGTCGGAAGCGTATACGCGAATCTCCCAACCAGAGGCTTCTGGGATCGTTTCGAGAGCCGATATCGCGATCGAGTAAGGCTCTTCGCCGGTTGCGCATCCAGCGCTCCAGATCCTGAGTCGAGGGTCGACCGAGCGTTTTCGATCGAGGATCTCAGGGATCACCCGCTGCTCCAAGAAATCGAACTGGGGCCGGTTCCTGAAGAAGGCCGTTTCATTGATGGTGAGGACGTCGAGCAGGCGAAGCAGCTCCCGCTCGTTCTCCACTCCCCCCTTGGTGAGATACCGGTAGTATCGATAGAAGCTCCCGATGCTCGTGGCCGCGAGACGTTTGCCGATCCGGGAAGATAGATAGGTGCGCTTGTTGTCCCCGAAATAGAGACCGCACTCCCGGTGGATGAGATCGCGAAACAACCGGAACTCATCTTCGGAAATCGGAGCGATCATTTCACCCCTTCGGCGCGTGCCATTCCCGCCGCTTCGAGGAGGTCGCCCCGATCCCTCGACAGCAAGTTGCGCACATTGAGGATGATGACCAATCGGTCGTCCAGCTTGCCGATTCCTTCGAGGGTGTCCGCGTGCAGCGAGCCTCTGTGCTCCTCGGGTGCTTCGTCGATGGCTTCCCTGTCGAGCTTGATGACCTCGGTGGCGGCATCTACCAGAAACCCCACGGTGAATCCGTCCAGATCCACGACGAGAATACGGCTCGATCGACCGGGCCGAGAGACGCCGAGGCCGAGCCGATGGGCCAGATCCATCACCGAGATGATCCTTCCGCGAAGATTGATGATCCCCAGGACGTGACTCGACGATCCCGGAACCGGAGTGATTTGCTGAGGCTTGACGATCTCGCGCACGGCGAAGATGTCGACCCCATAGGTCTCCGTTCCGATCCGGAAACACACGAGATGGGCCGTCTTCGACATATCGGTTGGCCTCAGGCCTCCGCCCGAGGTGCGATGAGGCCGTGGCCCTCATCACGAATCGGTTGATCCATGGCTCGCGACTCGCCGTTCGTTCGGCTCGCCTTCGGATGTCCATTGCGACGCACATGGAACCGTGCCGCCAGCTCTCTCATCATCCCCGCTTGTCGGGATAGCTCCTCGGACGACGACGCGAGATCCGACGCGGTCTCGGCATTCGCCTGAACCATTCCCCGGATCTGCTCGATCGAGTCGACGACCTGTTCGGTCCCCGTCGACTGTTCTTCGGTGGCGGCGCTTATCTCATGCGTCAGCTCGCCGAGACGCGACGTGGCCTGCTCGATCTGCTGGGTTCCCGCGGACTGCTCCGAGGTTGCTTCGCCGATCTCGCGGGAGCACAGATCGACCTCGGCGACGGCGAGTCCGATGTTCTGCAGGTTCGTGCGAAGATCCTCGGTGAGATTCATTCCCTGCTCGACGATCTCGGTGGACTTCTCCATGTTCTCCACCGCCTTGCCCACCTGGGACTGAATCCGCTCCACCAGCTGGGAAATCTCTCCAGTGGACTTCGCGCTCCGCTCGGCGAGCTTGCGGACTTCATCGGCGACGACGGCAAAGCCCAGCCCGTGCTCGCCGGCACGGGCCGCCTCGATGGCGGCGTTGAGAGCGAGCAAGTTGGACTGTTCCGCGATCTCGTCGATGACTCCCACGATTTTGCCGATGTCTTGGGCCATGACACCGAGCTCCTGCACATAGCCCGCCGACGAACGAATGACATCCCTGATCTCGCCCATGCCGCGGCTGGCGGCCTCCATGGCCGATCCACCTTCGTTGACCGCACCACTCGCCCGGTTCGCGATCGCCACGAGACGCTCGACCGTCTTGGCCACGGTCTCCACCGAGCGAAGCATGTTCTCGATCGAACGCAGCGTTTCCGTGGTGGAAGCGGACTGCGACTGTGCGTTGCGGGCTACGTTCTGGATGTTGGCGTTCATTTCATGAAGGGTCGAGGTGATGCCCTCGACCGCGGAAACCGTAGCTTCGTTGCCCCGAGCCGCCCTGCTGGTCGAGTTCGCGACCGTATCGCTGCCCGTGGCCACCTCGTCGGCCGCGGCCTGAACGTGCAGCACCATGTCGCGCAGGCCCGCCGACACCATGTTGATCGCCTTGCTGATCTCGACGAGCTTGTCCGTCATCAGATTGAACGAGGCCGCCATGCGGCCAATTTCACCCCCGGTCTCCACGACGATTCGCCGGGGCTCAATCGCGATCTGGCCCGACAGGTCACCGCTGGCCATCGTCTTGGCCTCCTCGGCGATTCGCGTCATGTCGTCGCTCGCGATCTGCTCGGCGGCTCGCGTCAGGGCAAGGATGGGGGAGGTTATTTGTCTTCCAACGAGGAGCACGGTGACGAAGGCCAGCCCGGCGACGGTCAGGTTGAACAACATCGCGGTCCAGAGACCATTGCGATAGTTCTCTTCGACGCTGGCGGTAGACACCCCAACTTGAATGGCTCCGGTCGTGCTCTCGCCACGACGGATCGGTCCGTAGATCTCGAGGACCCCGTTCAGGTCTTCGTGAGTCTGGAAATCCCGAGGCAGTTCTCCTCGCTGCACCGGGGCCTTGTCGTCGGGAGCATAGACCGCGAACTCGCTTCCGTCCCTGTCGCGAACGACGACGTAGGCGATACTCTCGTCGGAACGTGCCCAGTCGAGCACCTGGAGAACGGATTCACGATCTTCGAACTCGAGGCCCGCGGCGACGCTGTAAGCGAGCATCCGGGTGATGCTCGACGCCTTGCTCTCGAGTCCTCGCTCGTCGACCGCGCGTTGGCGGGCGGGGAAGAAGAACATGATGAACGTCGCGAAGACGAGCATCATCCCTACGATGGGAAGTACGAATCGGTTCCGGATCGACAGGTCGTTCAGGAAATGGCTCATGGCTTCTCCAAGATGCGAGTCGCTCTCTCGACTTTCACGAGATGCACGACCCCAACAACTCCTTGGGTCACCGGTTGCACGGGTGCCGTCGAAACTGGATTAGCAAAGAGCGTGCCCGTTCAGGAATGGCAAGTCGGAGCCTGGATCATATGAGGCAAGAACTTGCGCGGGGCCGAATTCGCCGGGTGAGCCCCATGGCCCTAGGAGTGTTTAATTGTGCACGACCAGCGATCTCGCCGCGGGGGAATTCGCCTACGAAGGCTCAGGCCCGCAGCCGAATCCGATCTGCTTCCTCTCCGAGATAGGGCGGCTTCAGCTGGCCTTCCGAGGCGGCAACCACGGTCGCGACCGTCGCATCTCCGGTGACGTTCGTCACCGTGCGAAGCATATCGAGGATGCGGTCCACCCCGAGGATCAGAGCGATTCCGGAACTGGGAACGCCGATGGCCTGAAGGATGATGACCAGCATGATGATGCCTGCGCCAGGAACAGCAGCCGTCCCGATCGACGCGAGCACCGCGGTGAGAACGATCGTAAGCTGGCCCGAGAACCCGATCGGTATGGCCGAGGCCTGGGCGATGAACACCGCGGCGACGGCTTGGTAGAGGGCGGTACCGTCCATATTGACCGTGGCGCCGAGCGGCAGGACGAAGGAGCTCACTTCCTCGGAAACGCCGAGCTTCTCCTCGCAACGCTCCATCGTCAGCGGGAGGGTCGCGCCGCTCGAGCTCGTCGAAAAGGCAACGAGCTGCACTGGAGCCAAGCCGGCAACGAACGTCTTGAACTTCATCGGCGTGAGGAATTTCAAGAGGGTGCCGTAGGTCACCGACATGTGCAATACGAGACCCAGCACCACGGTCAAGCTATAGAAGCCGAGTGCGCCGAGCAGTCCGACGATATTGCCCTCGGCTCCCGCCGCCGTGATCGTCCGGGCGATGAGGGAAAACACGCCCAGCGGGGCGATCAGCATGACCAGGTCCACCAGGCGAATGATGACATCGTTCAACGCGTCGAATACATCGAGGAGGGGCTTGGCTTTTTCGCGGGACAACTGAATGAGGCCGATGCCGACCATCAACGCCACGAAGACGATCTGCAGCATGTTGGCGTTGCTCGAGGCCGATGAGAAGAAGTTCGAGGGGACGATATCCTCGAGCAGCTGGAGTGGACCGCGCTCTCCGACGTTCAATGCCGCGGTTTCTCTCTCGGTCACCTCGTTCGCATACTGCCTCTGGAGATCGTCTCGAACCGCGTCGGGAACACGCTCGCCCGGCTTCAGGGTGTTCACCAGGACCAGACCGATGGAGACGGCAACCGCCGTGGTGGCGATGTAAATCGTTATGGTCTTTCCCCCGATTCGCGACAGCTTTCTGAGGTCGCTCAGGGAGGCGACACCGGTGATCAATGAGGCGAGAACCAAAGGAACGGCGATCAGCTGGAGGCTGTTGATGAAGATCGTACCGAACGGAGCTATCCAATCGGACGTGAACTTGTCCCAGCCGTTCGCCGCGGCGACGACACCGTAAAGGACTCCCAGCGCGAGGCCGATGATGATCTGCCAATGCAGCTTTCTGTACCAGGGCATTGCGTTGCGAATCCTATCAGCGGTCACGGGTCGCCAGCCAGCCCCGTGATCTCCGTGCGTCGTTCGTATTCCCCTGGCTCGAGTCGTCCGACCCGGGTTTGGGGCTAATTCTTGTCTCGGGGAATCTCGAGCGCCTCCACTCTCCCGTGTTTGTTGACGCGAAGTGCCTTTCGGCCGTCGAGAATGTCGAGGAGATCCTGGCCCACGAGCTCCCGGCGCCAACCTTCCAGCAGCGGCAGCTCGGGAAGGTGCCCGTGATGATGGCTGGTGACCAGGCTTCGGAGGTCGCCCCGCGTCGCGAGCATGCCCGGAGCCATCTCCGTTGCCAGAGCCCGTTCGTAAAGCCACGCCTCGACGAGTCGAGCCAGCGATTCCACCCCCAGCGGCGCCTTGAACCGTGGCTCCTCTTCCCGTTTCTCGCTCAAGGGGTTTTCCCCGCCCAGCTTCACCGCTTCCAGGATGGCGGCGCCGTCCTTCCGAATCTGCTGGGGTTTGAGGGAGCGGATGTGCCCCAGGCTCTTCACCGAGTCAGGCTTTCTGCGAGCGATTTCGAGGACGCTCTGATCCCGAAGCACCCAGCCTCGGGGGACGTTTCGGGAGCGCGCGGTCTCCTCTCGCCACGCGGCGACTTCCCTCAAGACGCCGAGAGTGGTCCCGTTGAGCCCCGCCTTGGTGAGCTTGAGGTAGTAAGCTCTCGGGGACGGGAGACGGTAAGTCTCCTCGTTCTCCAGCCGCTTGCATTCCTCCCGCTCCCATCCCGATCGACCGAGCTTCGAGAGGCGCTCCCCGAGGTGACGCCGGAGCTCGGGCAGGTATCGTACGTCGTCCAGCGAATAATGGATCTGAGCCTCGGTGAGCGGCCGAGCCGTCCAATTCGTGAGCGTCTCGAGCTTGGACAGCTGGACTCCCGTCACCTTGGCGACCAACCTCGCGTAGGAGACCTGGTCTCCGTAGCCGACGAGAGCGGCCGCCACTTGGGTGTCGAACACGTTTCTCGGCGCCGGCCCCCCCTTCTCGACGAGCGCGGCAAAGTCTTGCTCGCCCGCATGGACGATCTTCTCGATCGCCGGATTCGCGATCAGCTCGAAAAGCGGTTGCAGGGACGGAAGCGGGAGGGGATCGAGCACGGCCACGATGCCTTCGGCTGCCACCTGGATGATACCGAGCTGAATGAAGAAGGTCCGCTCCCGGACGAACTCCGTGTCCAAGGCGAAGGTGCCACGACTCGAGAGCTCGCGGCAGAGCTCTTCCAGTTCTTTCTGGTTCTCGACGATCACAGGCCCAGGCTCAATCGCAAGGAAAAGCTCATGTCGACGCTGTTGAGGAAGTCGCCAAAGCGAGGGCTTCCCCGGTTCGGGAGCACGTCGCGCGGATTGAAATGGCTGCCGAGATTGAATATCTGAAACCCGACCCGGATCCCCCGCCCGAGAACTCTCATGCCCTTGGTTACCCGGAAATCGATGGAGAGGAACCCGGGGAAACGACCGCCCCGATTCCTCTCACCCACCGGCGTGTAATCCGTCTCGAACTCCGTGTAGGGAAACCCGGAGCGCCACTCCACGCCGGGAACGATCTGAATATCTTCCGGCAGCCTCCAGATTCCCCACGCCAAGAAACGATGAGGCACATCGAGCTCGAACAAAGAGACCTCGTTGTTCAACAGGAGGGGCGTGCGAAGGTTCTGGTACAGCGTGCCGAAATTGTTCAGATCTCCGCTGGTTCGGGATTTCACGTAAGAGAGGAAGAGCTCGTTGTCGTTTCGTGAGAGCCTCACGGTCAGGTCGAGCTCGCGGGTCAACGAACTGCCCTCGGACGACAGCACCATGCTGCCCTGGCCGGGAAGGTCTTCGTCGATTCGCTCGACGATCATCTCTTCCGAGCCTCGTCGCTCTCGGTAGTTCAGACGAGCCTCGACTCCAGGAGCGAGCAGATGATCGAGCTCCACGTTCCAAGATTGCCCCCGAGGCATGTCGAGCCCCTCCTCCGACACTCTCGGAACGTATGTGACGGCAGGCCCGGTGGCTGCGCCATCCTCCCCATAACGGGTCTCCACGCGCGACTGGAACGTATCGAAGTTGTCGGCATGAACGAAGACATGGTCGTAGAAGACGCCCCACCCCCCTTTAAGCACCGTCGTCCCGTCGGGAACGAGCGCATAAGCGAATGCGAACCGCGGCGCGAGCTGCTGAGAGCCCACCAGCCGGTCGTAGTCGTAGCGGACCCCCGCCTCCAGTCCGAGCCGGTCCGTAGGGCGCCATTGGTCCTGAACGTAGCCCGAGACGACTAAATCCGATCCTCGGACCTCGGGGGAGCCCTCGAAGCGGATATCTTGTAAGAGTCGTCCGTCGAGGTCCCGAATCTCCACCGGCCGGCTCGCGTCGATTCCCGAGAAGCTCGCCTGCACCACGTTTGCGCCCACCTTCAGGACGTGCTCCCCGTGGAAGCCGGTAATCGAACGGGTCAAGCGCGTGGCGACCTCGTAACGCATGCTCTCTCGATCGATTTCGTTGTAGTAATTGCCGCGAAGCCCTTCGGGGGTGAGCAACGAGGTTAGCTCGCTCTTCGGCCGAACCGCAACGTCATAGCTCTTGACGGCAAACAGGGTCTCGACGAGTGTTTGCGAGAGCAGCGACCTCTCCGAGATCGCCGCATTCCAGCCCCAGGAGTTGAAATCGGGAGTCGCTTCCGACGTGGTTACCGCCGTGAGGCCGAGGTTGTCCCACTCCGACGGAAAATACGAGAAGGTCGTGGTGAGCTGGTGCTTTTCCGCCATTTTCCAGTCGAGCTGGGTGAACGTGTCGAAGCCTTCGAGAATTCTCTCGTCTTCGCCCGCCTCCACGTCGTAGACCCGCGAGCGGACGAAACGGTAGGTGAACCCCTGAGAGATCCACAGCTTGCCCTTCCTGAGCGGGCCGCTCACCCCGAACTGCGGAACCGCGGCGCGAATGCCCTTGATTTTCCCGTCGCGGAAATTCAAGTTGGGCATGAGATTGGAGAAATCCACGTCCCATTCGTCCGTGCCGCCCCGGGTTTTGACCTTGGCGACGGCGGCGGTGACCTGCCCGTACTCCGCAGAATAGGGAATGGTGTTTACTTCAACCGCTTCGATGGCGCGCAACGGGAGCTCCACGGCAAACTCGCCGGTGAGCGGGTCGGTCGCATTGGCGCCGTTGACGAGAAGAATGGACTGACTGGGGCGAGCACCGTTGAAGCTCAGCCGTCCCTCGGAATCGCGGACGACGCCGGGTACGAGCGGAAACGATTCCTGGAAACGGTCGGTGGGAAGCGGCAGCAGATCCAGCTCTTCGATCTCGAACCCTTGACTCTCGACGGGCTGGATCTCGGGCGCCGGAAGCGACTCCTCCACCACGACGCTCTCGGAAATGGGCCGCAGCTGCAGAATGATGTCCCTTCTCGCCGTCTGCCCGTCTTCTACCCGAAGATCGACCACGGCGTCCACGTATCCTGGCAAAGAGGCAACGAGTGAGTACGTTCCCGCCGGCAGCCCCGCGAAGGAGAATTCACCGTCAGCTCCGGTCACCTGGAGTTGCGATTCGACGTTGCCCCCGCTCAGCGTAACGACCACGCCGGGAAGCGAATCACCAGCTGGGCTCGCGATCCGACCGCTCACCACCCCGACCGCGACAGCGTGGCCAAAGGTGACGCCCGGCAGACCGAGTGCGAGCACAAAACCTCCGAAGCTCTTCACATTTGGTTCCCAATACACTTCGAACGGGCGCGGCGGCGGCGCTCGCCTGGCCGAGTTTATCACGCATGTGATATGAAGACGGCCGCGTGGATTCACCCAGCTGGCTGAGCGTCCTGCCTCCTCTCATTGCCATCGTCACCGCTCTGGTCACGAAGCAAGTCTTCCTCTCGCTTTTTGCGGGAATCTGGCTCGGCTGGTCCATCTTGAACGGCGGAAACGTCGTCGTGGGTCTGCGCGACGCGATCCAGGCGCTGGTGGACGTGTACAAGGACGATGGGAACACCCGCACCATCATCTTCAGCGCGATGGTGGGATCGCTCATCGCCCTCACCCAACATTCGGGCGGGGTGGAGGGTTTCATCCGCCTCGTGAGCGAGCGCGGTGTCGTCGCCACCCGCCGGGGCGCCCAGGTCCTGGCGACGCTTTTGGGGCTGGGTATCTTCGTCGAGTCCACCATCACCTGTCTTGTGACCGGCGCGATCTCGCGTCCCTTGTTCGACAAGTTAAGTCTTTCGCGCGAGAAGCTCGCGTACCTCTGCGACTCCACGTCGGCGCCGGTTTGCATTCTCATACCGATGAACGGTTGGGGAGCGTTCATCATGGGAGTTCTCGCCACCCAGGGCATCGAGAACCCTCTCACCACCCTTCTCTACGCGAATCTCTTCAATTTCTACGCGTCGCTCGCGGTCGTGCTGGTGTTCTTCATCGTGATCAGCGGCAAGGATTTCGGCCCCATGGCGCGGGCCGAACGCCGGGCGCGCGAGACCGGCAAAGTGCTGCGCGACGGCGCCGAGCCCCTCGTCTCGACCGAGGTCTTGAGTCTCCCCACGAAACCAGGGGTGGAGCCATTGGCCCGCAACATGCTGGTACCCATGGTCAGCATGCTCTTGATGATGCCCGTCGGACTCTACATCACTGGAGACGGCGATCTGCTGGCGGGAAGCGGCTCCACCGCGGTCCTCTGGGCGGTACTCCTTGCCGTGGTCGTCGCCGCCGTGCTGTACCGCGTGCAGGGGATCTTCTCGCTCGCCGAGACGATCGATCTGGCCTTCAAGGGGCTGGGCGGCTTGATGCCGGTCGCCCTCCTGATGATGCTCGCTTTCGCCATTGCCGCTCTCTCGAACGAGCTGAAGACGGGAATCTATCTCGCGTCCCTCGCCGAGAATCTGTTGCGTCCGGCGCTCGTGCCCGCCGTCTTGTTCGTTATCAGTGGTTTCATAGCCTTCTCCACCGGAACTTCCTGGGGCACTTTCGGGATCATGCTCCCAATCGGTATCCCGATGGTGGGAGCCCTGGGGGTGGACCTCCACGTAACCGTAGGCGCGGTGCTGGCGGGCGGAATCTTCGGCGACCACTGCTCGCCCATCTCCGACACGACCATCGTTTCATCGATGGCGGCGGGCTCCGACCACATCGACCACGTCAACACGCAGCTTCCCTATGCGATCACCATGGGTTTGCTCGCGTTAGCGGCCTTCTTGCTCGTCGGGGTATTTCACTGAAAGGTGAAGCGAGGGTTTCCGGGCGTAATTCGAGCCGCGAGGGACGAGTCAACAAGCTGGTCAGGTCGCTTTGACGATCACGACGCTCGCGTCGTCGAAAGGAGCACGTCCACTGAATCGCCGTACGTCCGCTAGCACCGCGTCGCCGATCTCCTGTGCGGAGGCACGCTGGTGACGTCGCAGTGCCTCGACGAGCCGAGGCCGGCCATACTCTTCGTCGGAAGCGTTCATCGACTCGGTGATGCCGTCGGTATACAGGCAGATGAGATCGCCGCTATTGAGCTGGAGAAAATGCTCGAAATAGCGGGGATTGTCGAAGAACCCAAGAGGAAAACCACCGGAGCGCAGCAGCTCGACCTCGCCGTGAGCCCGCATGACGATGGGGGGAAGATGGCCGGCATTGATGAAAATGAAACGCTTGGCCTGGATATCCAGCACGGCGTAGAACAGCGTTACATACTTGGCTCGGGGACCGCTGGAAGCCTGGATGAACTCGTTGGCATAACGCAGGATGTAACGAAGCGCCAGCTCCCGCTTCGCCAGCGTGTAGAGAGTGGCCCTCATTGCCGCGACCAGAAGCGCCGCGGGCACGCCCTTGCCCGACACGTCCGCCAGGGCGATCGCCCAACGATCGTCTCCGAGCGGAATGAAGTCGAAGTAATCCCCTCCGACTTCGTAGCAGGGCTCGATGACGGCAGAAACGTCGAAACCGAGAAGCGACGGGGCTTCGCTCGGCAGTAGACCGGCCATGACCTGGCGGGCGACTTCCATCTCCCCTTCGAGCCGCCTCTCCTGCAACATCTGAGCGAAGAGAAGCGCGCGCTCTATGGCCGCCGAAGCGACTCGGCTGTAGCTCATGAGCTTTGCGAGATTCGAATCGTCGTAGAACCCAGGCTCGTTCGACTCGAGCAACAACGCCCCCAAGACTCGCCCTCCGCCACCCAGAATCGGTGCCACCATCGCCGAGTGGGTCGCCTGGCGGAGATCCGCGCTCCGGGAGCCGTCGTCGACGACAGCTTGCAGACAGGCCTTTCCGGTTCCCAGGACGCGCCCCACGATGCCGCGGCCAATTTCGGGGCGAGGACGCGCACGCTCGCCGGCCACCTCGCCGCGGCTCCGCTGGCAGATGATCGTTTCTCCGTCGCGCTCTCTCACGAAGATGCTCGACGCGTCGAAGGCAAAAACCGCTCGGAGACCAGCGAGTACGTTGTCCGCCGTGCGATCGAGATCCAGCGACGAGCCGATCGCGCCGAAACCCTCCAAGATTCTCGTGATCTCGACCGATTCCGCATTCAGAGAGGCAGGCGGAGACCCCGTGCTTCCAGGCATAGACGTATAGTTTAGTCAGGGGGACGGGGCATCCGCCAGAAGGCTTTTTCTAGTCCACATAAGAGCGCAGGAGACCCGATAGGGAAAAAGCACCTCGGGGATCCACCCTTTCTTCGAGAATTCCCGCGAGAGCGCCGCGGAGATAGGAGCTTTGCGCGGCTCGGCTCAGAAAGAAGTCGCACAGCCACGGGCGGGCGAGCCAGCTTTCGGCGATGCGATAGGCCAGATACTTCGGTCGCAGCTCGCTCTCCACCCGCGAGGCGAACCGCGCGAGCGCGTCGTCATCGCCACGTCTCAGCGACTCGCTTACGAATTCCGCGGCGAGCGCGGCCGTTTCCATCGCTTTACCGATGCCCTCGCCGCTGGCGGGAAACGTGGTTCCGATCGTCTCGCCGATACTGAGGACGCGTGAGTGGGGCGGAGGCGTGAAGCCGTCCAAACCGCACCGTAGCCTGGCTCCACGAAGCGCCGAGACGAGCTCGCCCCGGCGAACCAGCTCAGACGCAGGCGGGAATGACCCGACGAAGCGCTCGAAGAGCCCACGGGGGTTTGGACTCGTGGTGCCCACGACGACGCCGCATCCGACGTTGTAGAGACCTTCTCCCACGGGGAAGATCCAGCCGTAACCCGGCAGAATCGATCGATCGTAGGAGATCAGAAGTGACTCGATGCGGTGGCTCGACCGTACATAGCCCCGGAGCGCGACGGCGCTCGGAAGGGTGCGAGAGACGAGACCGAGCCGGTCGGCCAGGGCGACGTCGGCTCCCGTGGCGAGAAGCACGAACCGGCTTCTCAGGGTCTCACCCGACTCGAGGCGGACGAACACCTCGGAGTCGGATGGCACGATGTCGATAACCTTGGCGCGGGCGATGACGGCGCCGGCTTCCATTGCCCCCTGGGCGATGAGAGTATCGAGACGCTCGCGGGGAAGCGTCCAGAACCTGCCCTCTATCTCGACCACGGCACGAGCGGGCCCGTGAATCTGAAGCGTCGACGCCCGGAAGGCGTTGGAGGCAACTCGCTCGGCAAGCGCGCATTTTCGAAGCGCGGCGATCGCATCGGGGATCAACGCATCCCCGCATGCCTTGTCTCGGGGATAGCGGTATCGCTCGAGAACGACGACACGATGTCTGGCGCGGGCCAAACAGAGCCCGGCGGTCGCGCCGGCGGGCCCGCCACCCACGACGATGACGTCCCACTCCCGCTCGAGCGTCGAAGCCTCGCGCTGCCAGTCGTTCACGAATTCGGAAGAGAAGAACATCCCCGCACGGCGCATCCTTCGTCGTTTCACCTCATCGGATGCGGACGATTATTCGCACTGCGTGCTCACATCTCATTTCCCGGCGGGATGCCCCTCCGAAGCAGCCCCGGAACACCTGATACCTTCGAGGGAGCCCGAATACGGACGGTTCCCTCGAAGCAGCCCGATGCGGACGATTATCGCACAGCGAAGACGCGATAAGCTCCCAGGGTCAAGACGGGAATCAGGAAGACGATCCAGAAGCCGTAGGTCACCGTGCCGTATCCCTTCGCGATCAAGTCCTGGAGACCCACCTGGGCAAGAAGCGCAGCCGCGAGCAGGAGACCGACGGCAACGACGGGTCGAAACACCGGCACGACGCGTCGGTGCTTCTCCTCGAGCGCCGAGGCGACGCGCTCGTTGAAAGCATGGATGAGCGCCGTTCCCGTCTCCACGAGCGTTCCCAGAAGCATGATTTGGAAGGCGAAGAGCAGCAGCCTCGAGCCCACGACGTTCAACAGGAACAGCGATGGAACCGTTTCCGGAAGGATCTCGGGATAGCGCCCCGTCATGGCGAGGAAGAAGAAGAACCCCGGGAGGATGGCGATCGGCCCCGACAGCAGACCGGCCACGAGAGCTTCCTTGCGACGCTCTAGGTGGCGTATCGTGAAGAGCACCGCGGGAAGCGTACCGACGTTGTAAGCCGCGTACTCGACTCCCCCTCGGATCCATCCCGGCTTCACCTCGCCCATGCCCAGCCCCGCCATGATGTCCCCACCGAAAGTGACGAAACAGGCGATCAGAAAGACGATGTAGACGGCGTAGAGAACCAGGGACCAGATCGACAAAAACTTCTCGACGAGTGGAGTCCCCTTCAGGACGAGAAACCCGACACCGACCATCATGAGCGCGACGCCGACGAAGTACGGAAGCGAGGCCAGCTCCTGGACGATGCTCCCCGCCGCGGCGGCGATCACCGACAACACGATCGTCATCATCACCAGATAGCAGACTTCGTACAGGACCCACAGCCGGCCCAGCAGAATCCGCGCGAAACCGCGATATTCGAACGTCTGGGTCATGCGAGCGAGCTCGAAAGTGACGGCACAAACCAGGCTCCAGACTACGGTCGAGACCAGCCACATCGCGAGAAGCCCGCCCAGGGGACCGAAGTTCAAGAAGAACTCTACGAGCTCTCTTCCGGTGCCGTAGCCACCGGCAATGACCATCGACTGAAAAACGAAGCCCGGAAGAAGATACTTCTGAAAAAACGGAGAGGAAAGCACGCAATCCGTTCATATAGCAGGAAGTCGGCCCGTTGCAAGCCTGCCGGATTTGACCGGTCGTCAATAACTCAAAGCCGAAAAGGACGCGCAGGCGCAAAGAAGGAACGTTCGCGTTGCTCTTCCCTTTCGCGTGGGATACGATTCCGTTTCTTCTGCGGCAATGAAATCCTTCTTCCCCATGGAACGGCTCGAGCTCGTCGCGCTCATGTGTCTCGTTCTGCTCTCCATCGTTTCCTTTCTGCCGGTTTTCCGTACAATAGAGCTCTTCGGCATGGCGGCTTTCGGCTGGCTCATGGCCGCCCTCATGATCGTCTCACCGGCAGCCACGCTCTTCATCTTCGTTCGAGGACAAAAGAAGCGTTGATCGTCGAGCGCATTTTGGTTCTCTTGTACCTGGGGGCTTGCATCGGCATCGGCATCTTCGCCTCGAGGCGAGTTCTGGCGTCCCGGGACGAGTATTGGGTGGCGGGTCGGCGCATCGGGACGTTGGTGAACGCCATGGCCATCATGGCAAGTCTTGCGAGCGGTGGCTCCATCATCGGAGTCATGGGACTCGCCTACCGACAGGGCATTCCCGCAACGCTGGCGCTCTTCGCCGGCGCGGTCATCGGTTTTCCATTGGCCTCGCTGCTCGTGGCACGACCGCTCCGGAACTTCGGCCGGTACACGATCACCGACTTTCTTGCGTTCCGTTATCCGAGTGCCATCGTACAGTACCTGGTGCCGGTGCTCATCGTCATCGCATTCACGATTTACATCGTGGCGCAGATGAAAGCGGCGGGCATCACCGCCGAGGCGCTTCTCGGCATCCGCTACGAGGTGGCTCTCACGCTCGCCACCGTGGTCTTCATCTTGTACGTCTCCGTCGGAGGGATGATCGCGATCACCTGGACCGACGTGGTCCAGGGTCTGCTGATGCTCGTCGTCGTCGTGGGGACCGGGCTGGTGATGGTCCTTCGCTTCGGTTCCCCGCTCGAGCTCATGTCGCAAGCGACATCGGTCGCTCCCGAGCTCGGGCAAGTGGTCAACAGGCCGGTGGAGAGCTATCTTGGCTATTTCGTCATCTGGGCTACTGCCATTCCCGTCATCCCTCATATCGTGATGCGCGTCTTCACCGCCAAGGATGCCCGGGGCGCTCGACTCTCGCTCAACGTGGCGATGCTGGCCTACAGCGTCATGATCCTGACGGCGACGCTCGCCATCGTTCCCGTCGGGAGGGTCGACTTCCCCGGACTTGCCGACCCCGATCAGGTGTTCTTGAAGGTCATGGAGTCGGAGTTCCCCGCTTTCATCCGCGGGATCGGCGTCGCCGCGGTGCTCGCGGCGGTCATGTCGACGACCGACGCGCTGCTGCTCGCGTGCAGCTCGGCCATCTCTCACGACATCCTCGGAATGCTCTTTCAAGATCGTGTGAGCGAGAGGGGCCTCGCGCTCGTCCGCGTCGCCTCCGCCTGGATCATCGGAGGGCTGGCTCTCTACTGGGCATTCTCTCCTCCGGAGCTCATCAGCCAGTTCTATACCGCCGGCATCGGGCTTCTCAGCGCCAGCCTCTTCGTCCCCACCATCGCTGGGCTCTGGTGGAAGAGGGCGAACCGCACCGGAGGGATTGCCTCGATCGTCGTGGGCGCGGTCACTTACATCGTGGTAGAGCTCGACTTCATCGAGCTCGGGCTCGCGCCCATCGTCGTCGCTCTCGCCGCCAGCCTGATGGCGATGATCGCCGGCGCCCTCGTCCAGGGCGCCGAAGAGCCCACGATGCTCGAGCACGTGGGAGATCTACACCGCCTGTGACCGTCGATCCGAGCTTGGGCTGGCTGCTCGGAGCAACCCTCATTCTCTACGTAATCGCGCTCTACGTCCTCTGCTTCATGATCCAGGGACGTATTCAATCGAGCGAGGACTTCCTCGTCGCCGGTAGGCGGCTCAGCCTTCCGCTCTCCACGGCGACTCTTCTCGGAACGTGGTTCGGAGCGGGGACTATTCTCGCTGCTACCGACGAGGTTCGCCGCGAGGGGCTGCAAAGATCTGCCCTCGAGCCGCTGGGAGCGGGCTTCTGTCTCATCCTCGCTGGACTGTTCTTCGCCAAGCCCCTTTGGGAAATGAAGCTCCTTACCGTGAGCGATTTCTTTCGCGAGCGGTTCGACCGACGGGCCGAGCTCCTGTCGGCCGCGGTGATGGTGCCAAGCTACTTCGGATGGATCGCGGCGCAGTTCGTCGCGCTCGCGGGAATGCTGAACCTCTTCTTCGGGACCGACATGACCGTGGGAATCCTGATCGTAGCCGCCGTCGCCGTCGGCTATACCCTCATGGGGGGGATGTGGTCAGTGACCTTGACGGACGCGGTTCAGATCACGCTGGTGCTCGTCGGACTCGTACTCCTGGGAGCGTCGAGCTTTGCCGCCCTCGGTGATGGGAGTATTCTCGCCGGCCTGGAACGCCTCTGGACGGAGACACCACCGGAGATGCGGATGCCAATCCCGATTGGCTCGGCTCAACTCGTGCTCGAATGGCTCGCCGTCTTCGCCGTAGGCGCTCTCGGCAACCTTCCCGGACAGGATCTCATGCAACGCGTCTTCGCATCGCGCTCGGGCAGAATCGCTTCGAGCGCCTGCGTGCTCGCGGGCGCGCTCTACATCACGTTCGGCCTCATCCCGGTGACACTCGGACTCGTAGGGCGGCTGCTCTTCCCCGAAGACCTGGAGCGTGCGGTGCTTCCGGCTCTCGCGCACGGATTCCTGAGTCCCGGCCCGGCGATCGTTTTTACCGTCATGCTCGCCTCCGCGGTACTCTCCACCATCGATAGCGCCATCCTCTCTCCCGCGAGTGTGCTCTCCCAGAACGTCTTCCATTACTGGAACCGTGGGCGATTGTCTTCTCTCACGCTCAACCGTCTCGCCGTCGTTCTCGTCACCCTGGCGAGCATCGGCTTCGCCCTCGCCGGACAGCGTGCCTATGCGCTTCTCGAAGACGCCTACGAGCTTCCGCTGGCGGGAATGTTCGTTCCCCTGGTGATGGGAATCTACGGCAAACCTCGCTCGGCCGCCCCCGCGATCGCGTCGATGGGACTCGGGCTGGTGTTGTGGCTCGTTCATTACTTCGCCGACTGGACGTACTTCCTCGAGCCTTGGACGGGAGAACTGCCGCTGGCTCCACCCGCTTCGATCACGATCACCGCGTTTGGATTCGTCGTCTACATCATCGTAAACGCCGCCTCGAAGAGAGCGGAGTAGACGTCCGAGGCCCGGGCTTCGAGATCGGCGACGATGATAGAATCGCCAGTCGGATTCCGAGTCCGTGCAAATCTCTCACCACATACCTCCCGTAGACTTGCGCTTGGTCTCGGCCAACATTCGACGACCTCTGAAGCTCCTCGGAATGGCGCTCGTCGCCCCGCTTGCCGTGGCCATCGTGTCTCGCGAATGGACGCAAGCGATCGTCTTCGCCGGCCTCGCCGGCGCGACCTACCTGATGGGAAGAAGGGAGCCCTCATCGACCGCGCCGATCGCGCCGCGAGACGCACTGGTCTTTGCCGCCATCGTATACCTCGTTTTCTCGCTCGTTGGCGCCCTCGCCTATCTCCCCCATGCGAGCTTGGTCGATGGCTTCTTCGAGTCGATGTCGGGCTTCACCACGACGGGGCTGAGCGTCCTCGATCCCGGCTCGATGCCGAATAGCCTTCTCTTCTTCCGATCTTATTCGCAGTGGATTGGAGGCGCGGGCATCATCGTTCTCTCCATCGTGTTCTTGCCCGGAGTCCGCGCCACGCTGCTTCCCCTTTACTCGGCCGAGTTCCGCGAAGAGAACCTGCTGGGGAATCTCTTGTCGACCTCGCGACTCGTCTTCTCGATCTACGGAGGCCTGACGCTGCTGGGCCTCGGGGTATTCGTTCTGTCGGGCATGGGATTTTTTGACGCGCTCCTCCACGTTCTCTCGACACTTTCCACCGGAGGATTCTCACCTTACCCGGATAGCATCGGACGATACGGGAGCGTCGGCATAGAGATCTGGGTCTGCCTGTTCATGATTGCCGGCGCCGTGGCCTTTCCCCTCTACTATCGCGCCGCGCGTGAAGGTCCAAAGAAGTTCTTCGCCGACTCCCAGCTTCGAGCACTCGCGCTCGCCATCGGAGCCGGTTTCGTGCTGACGCTCCTCTACGACCGATCGCCAGGTGGGCACGGTTCGATCGTCACTCATGTCTTTCACAGCGTATCCGCGGTGACCACCACGGGCTTCAACGTGACCGATGCCGGCGGGTGGACGCAGGGGCAGAGGCTGGTGGCCATCGTATTGATGTTTATCGGTGGCTCCTCCGGCTCCACCGCGGGAGGCGTCAAGCTCATACGAGCTCTCGTGCTCGCCCGGGTGGCTCAGTGGTATCTGCACCGCGCACTTCTGCCCGCGGAGGCGCAGCTCCCGGTACGCCAGGGAGGTAGGATCCTGAGGGATGACGAGATCCGAAGTGTGGTGGGGCTGACGATGGTTTTCCTTTGGCTCATCGCCTTGTCGACCTTCCTGTTGACGCTCACCGGTTGCGAGCCAATTGATGCCTTGTTCGAGTCCACTTCGGCGCTCGGAACGGTGGGTCTCTCTACGGGCCTCACTTCTTCCGATCTCGAATCGTGGGCAAAGCTCCTCCTGGCGATGGACATGTGGGCCGGCCGGCTGGAGATACTCCCGCTCCTCGTTTTGCTCTATCCTTCTCCGCGTCGTTCGGGGAGGTCTTCGTGAGAGCCGTGATCGTGGGCGCCGGTGGGATCGGAACGGAGCTGGTGCGCATCCTCGCGCGCCGGAAGGACAACGATCTGGTCGTGATCGAGGAGAACGAGGAGCGGGCACGCGAGATCTCGGCGGAAATCGACGCTCTCGTATTGCACGGGGACGGGACGCATCCCGAGATACTCTCGAAGGCACGGTTGGGCGAATCGGATGCTCTCGTGGCGGTGACCGGGTCGGACGCGATCAACGCCGTGATCGCCATGCTCGGACGCCGCGCGGGAGTCTCCAAGGTCGTCGTGAAGCTCGATGAGGTGGGGCTACGCGCCGCGCTGAAAGAGATAGGCGTCACTGATATCATAGCGCCGAGGTTGGCGGCGGCGGCCCACATCGTATCGGCGCTCTACGGCTTTCATCGGCTCGACTTCACTCTCGTGAGCCGCGGAGGCCTGCAGCTCGTCGAGGTACCCGCGGGACCGACAGCGGGCAAGACGCTCTCGGAGCTCCACCTCGCTGACGACACGCTCGTCGTCGCCGTCGTCCGCGAGCAGGAGAGTCTGCTTGCCCGGGGACGGACCCGGCTCGAGAGGGGCGATATCCTTCTCGTTTTGGTGGAGAGTTCCGCCGCCCACGAGCGTCTCCTCGAACGGCTCGATTCGGCGGGCGATGGAGATTGATGGATATGGATAATCGCGAAAAAAGAAAGAGCCGATTCTTTCTGGGGTTCGTAATCGGTTTCATGTTGGGAGCGCTTGGCCTCGCGGTGGCGCCCCAATGGTGGAGGAGCTACGTTCCCGAGGCTTTCTTCCCCGGCGGCGTCGTGCATGGAGTCGTGGCGGAGAAGTCCACCGACTCGAAACGCCTTCTGCTGAAGCTCGAGACGAGCGATGGAGTTCTGCTGGCCACTTTTACCGAGCGGCTCGAAGAGATCGATTTGCTGGTGGAGGATGGCGACGAGGTGAGCCTCCGACTTCCCCGCTACGAGCCGTTCGTGACCGATCCCCGGCTGGAGCGGGTCCGCAAACCAGAGAGAAAGGAAGAGGCGGGAACGGAAGACGCGGAGCCCGTCGAACCGAGCCCCGTCGAACAGCCCCTGGAGGACGTGGAGCCACCCCCCAAAGACACTCCAACGGAGAGGGAGCCGACGGTTCACTCCGGCGCGCTCACTCTGCCGGACGAGGAATAACCGGACCTTTGCCGGGTCCGTCCCTCCGTCGAGGAAACGGTATTGGCGGCACCTCATTCGACCGACGGTGAGCGGATGGAGCGAGGCATTCAACTCTTCCGCGTGGCGGGTATCCGCATCGTCATCGATTACTCATGGTTCGCGATCTTCCTCCTCGTCCTGTTCAGTCTTTCCGTAGGCTACTTCCCGCGGGAGCATCCTGACGAGAGCGGCGTCACTTACTGGATCGCGGGGCTCGCTGCGACCCTTCTCTTCTTTCTGTCGATCCTGTTGCACGAACTGGCTCATTCGTTGATGGCGATTCGGTCGGGCATCTCCATTCCCAGCATCACGCTCTTCGTTTTTGGTGGGGTCTCCAAGCTGTCAGAGGAGGCCAAGGATCCCGGCACCGAGTTGAAGATCGCCATCGTGGGCCCCCTGACGAGCTTTTTCCTCGCGCTCGTGTTCTGGGCGATTGCGCGTCTGGTCGAGCCCGTGGCCCTTCCCCTCGTAGTCTCGACCCTCGACTACCTGGCCTTGATCAACGCCGCTCTCGGCGTCTTCAACCTCATCCCCGGGTTCCCCCTCGACGGGGGCAGGGTTCTACGGGCCATCTGGTGGCGGAGAACCGGCTCGCTCCAGGCCGCTACGCGACTCGTGTCCGACCTGGGCAAAGGGTTCGCACTCGCCCTGATGCTCCTGGGAGCGGTTCAGATCTTCTCTCACAACCTGCTGGGCGGCGCGTGGCTCCTCTTCATCGGCATGTTTCTCCGCGGAGTTGCCGAGCGAGGTTACGAGGACACGATGCTTCGCGGGGCTCTCGAAGGCGTCCGAGTGAGCGATGTCATGGTTCGTGACGTCGTAATCGTTTCGTCGCGAACCAGCCTTCGCGATCTGGTGAACGATTACTTCCTCAGGTATGGATACCATGGCTTTCCCGTGCTCGAGGAAAACCGCCCTGTGGGCCTGGTCTCGATCTCTTCCCTCGCCGGGTTAAGGGAAGAGGAACTGGCGGAAAAGACCGTGGCCGCGGTGATGACGCCGCTGGATGACTCCAGGATCATAGCCGCCGACGCGCCGCTCATCGAAGCACTCACCCGCATGGCGCCATCGGGAGTCGGCCGTCTCGTCGTGATGGAGGGCAAGGACATGGTCGGGCTCATCACGAGAACGGGTCTCGCCCGGCTGGTCGAGATTCGCCGCCAGCTGAATCGATGATGAAGACGATTCGCTATGGCAACTGAGGCGAGAGCAGGAAAAGTCCTTGCTCGATCCCGCTCACGGCGACGACGCCGCTCGGGAAGAAGGGATAGACGCTCCAAGCGCCGTTGAACTCGGGGGAGTCGTCTTCGGGATAGATATCGAAGTACGCGGCCTGACGCAGCGTCCCGTTCGCGATCCCGTCGAGAGCAAAGATGCGGAGTCCGGCGCGATAATTGGCCTGGTAAGCGAAGCCCTGACGGACGTACAGGTTGTGATCGATGGACGGTGTCGCCGCCTCGTAAGTTCCGATGAGGAGGGGACGGTCGAGATCGGCGATATCCCAGACGCGCGTTCTCGTGGCATGGCCGTAGTTCACCTCGTCCAGCTCGTCGCCCAGGAGTAGAAACAGCTGATCCTCCGTGATCCATCCCTGGTGCGTATAGCCCGCCCCGGGGTAGCTCTGCTTCGACACCATGCGGGGGCGGGACTTGTCGGTGACGTCGACAATCGTGAGCGTATCCTCGTTGTAAGCGAAACAG
>DASPGQ010000659.1 GCA_035620555.1 Vicinamibacteria bacterium | reverse complement strand
TCAGGAGCTGCCGGACGATGCGGCCCCGGCGGGCTCCGAGGGCCGAGCGAACCGCGACGTCCCGCTCGCGGGCGCGGGCCCGGGCGAGCGTCAGGCTCGCGACATTCACACAAGCGATGAGGAGGACGAATCCTACGGCAGCGAGAAGAACGGTGAAGCTGACGCGCATGATGTCGTAGCCGAAATTGAGCGCTTCGCGAAGCTCTTTCACCGATACCCCGGAGAACCGCCCGTCGATGTCCGGGTAGACCGCCTTTAGCTCGCTCTGGATGCCTTCGAGCTCGACCCGGGCTCTCTCCCGAGTCCAATCGGGGCTCAACCGACCGAGGAGAATATGAAGGTCGCGGTCCCTCGGCTCCGCCGAAGTCGTGGCAGCGAGCGGGATCCACATCTTGACTCCCCCGAAGGGAAAGTTGAACCCGGGCGGCATCACCCCGATCACCGAGTGAGGGATGCCGTCGAGAGAGATGACGGTTCCCAGAATCGACGGATCCGCACCAAACCGGCGCCGCCACAAGCCGTCGCTGAGTACGACGACTGCGGAATCCTCGGAGTCCCCGGGCTCGAAGGTTCGGCCGAGACGCGGCGGCACTCCGAGAAGGCCGAACAGATTCTCGGACAGCACTCCGGCGACGAGGCTTTCGGGGCCTTCGGTCCCGGTCACGTTCTTGGTCGTGTAGTAGTAGGTCCCGAGCTCCCGGAACGCTCGCGACCGCGCTCTCCAGTCCTCGACCTGAGGGATCGAGAATCGGGCGCCGTCCCATCCTCTCAAGGTGTCGACCTGGCCAACCTGAACGAGCTCATGGGCGTCTCGAAACGGAAGGGGCCTTATGAAGTAAGGATTCATGAAGCTCACGATCATCGTGTTGGCGGCGATGCCGAGAGCGAGAGTAATCACGACCACCACGGCATAGCTGGGTTTCGCCACCACGTTGCGCCAGGCGAGGACGAGATCTTGCCCGAAGGGATCGAATCTCATATGAATCGAGAACGGGAAACGCCACCGGAGAGTTCCCGAAAGTTTCGACGGTCTCTCTAGAAGGTTGGACGAGCGCGGCCGAGCTGTCTTAGGCTTCAACAATGAACGACGAGCTTCCTCCTTACGAGAGCGGGCACTTTCCCGTCGGCGGCGGCCATCGGCTCTATTACGAGCGATACGGCAAACGGGGCGGTCTTCCGGTCCTCTTCGTTCACGGCGGACCCGGCGCCGGCTTCAGCGAGGACGACAAACGTTTCTTCGACCCCGATCGGTTCGACGTGCTGCTCTACGAGCAGCGGGGCGCGGGGCGCAGCGAGCCGTTCGCGAGTCTCGAGCAGAATGACACCGACGCTCTCGTCGAGGATATCGAGCGCCTGCTCGATGCCTTCTCCCTCGAAAGCGTCGTGCTCTTCGGAGGGTCGTGGGGATCGACGCTTTCGCTCGTCTATGCGATCCGCCATCCCGAACGGGTTCGCGCGCTGGTCCTCCGGGGAATTTTTCTCGCCAACGAGGCCGCGATCCGACATTTCGTGGGAGGCGCGGTCTCAGAATTCTTCCCCGAGGTGTGGGAGCGCTTCGCGGCGCTGGTGCCCGACGACTGGAAGAGCGGCCTTGCGAGTTTCTATCTCGAACGGATGCTGTCCGGCGACGAGGAGGAGCGAGAGCGCTACTGCTACGAATGGGCGCGTTACGAGCTCGCGCTCCTCAAGCTCGACTGGACGGAGACCCCGATGCGGGAGCTTCTCGAGCACTACAACTACCGCTCGCTCGCCCCTCTCGAAGCGCATTACACGGCCCACGGGTGCTTTCTCCCCGAGGACTACATTCTAAAGAACGCGGGCGCGCTCGACGGAAAACCCGTCAGCATCGTTCACGGGCGTTACGACATGCTCTGTCCTCCCCGACAGGCGTTCGAGCTTCACCGGAAGCTACCCGGCTCGACCCTCCGATACGTTCGCGCCGGCCACTCCTCGAGCGAGGAGGCGATTCGGACGGCCCTGATCGAAGAGCTCGGCCGGCTCGCGCGGTCGCGGTAACTCTCGTGCTCGGAAAACCTTCCCCAGAGCTCAGCTCTCCGATTCGAACAAGGCGAGCTGGCTGGCGTAGAACGTGAGCCGGAGCACGAGCTTGATGACGAGGTAGGCTTGTCCGACCAAGAAAGCCATTACTACGGAAGCCGGCGTCGCCTGTCCCGCTCCCGGCGCCGTCAGGTGGTAAGCCCCGAGAAGGGCCAGGCCCACGAGACCAAGGCCGTAATAGAGCGGCACTGTCTTGGCGAAATGGCCCAGGACGAACCCGAATCCTCTCAGAGCCGCCAGCAGCATGCTGTTGCGATTCTCTTTCAGGGTGGCGATCTTCGCGTAGTCGAAGGCCATGTTGACGAGCGTCAACAACACCAGGACGACAACCGTGGCTGCCACCACGTACCCAAGGACAATCTCTTCGCGGGTCACGTCGCGCGTCGCGGTCTCGATCCGGGAGAAGAGCCAACCCGCCAGCCGGTAGATGCCGTAGTAGAGCGCCGCGGAGATCAGAGCGAGCCGCAAGAAGCGGAAGAAGAAGGTGGCGCCGTGGGAAAGGAACTCGGAAAGCCGGAAGATGCTCGCGCGGTCGGCGTAGCGCTGGAGAATGCCTCCGAGAAAGAAGGTCCAGAGGACGGCGTACAGGATGCCCAGACCGAGGATCGCAGGGTACGACTCGAAGAGACTTCCATTGAGCCAGCTCTCGATGTTGTCGAAGAACGCCCCCGCCCCGACGAGCGTAGGTCCGAAGGTATCCTCGAGGCCGTTCGTGCTCGCGTCGAACTCCCCGTACCAACCGCTGTCGAAACCGTCGCGAAGCTTCTGATAAACGAGACTCGCCCCGATGGATTCCTCGATCGAGTGCGACATCACCAGAGCGGCCGGAATCGCCGCCGCGAGATTCACCGCAAAGAGCACGAGGACGAGAGCGGGAGACGAGAGGACTCTTCCGAATCCCTCGAAAAACGAACCGACCGCCGACATCGAGATTCCCTCAGACAAAGAACGCGAAAGTGGACAGAAGGTCCTGAAGCCATATCATCCACCTGGAAGCCCATTTGCGTGCGGGAAGCTTCGCCTTCGGCTCCACGAGCCTGGAGTTGTTGGTGTAATCGATGTCGAGAAGGAGCTTTCTCTCGGGATCGACCGCGGCGAAGCGAAGCTTGGAGGGGCGTTCCTCGACGTATAGCTGCCATCGGTCACGACCGTCCCACTCGTGAACGAGCTCGGTGCCATCCTCGAAAGTGAGGAGCACGTCCACGGGAAACGTCGCCGCGCCATAGCGACGAACGACGACCTCGGTGCGGAACAAATCGTCGCTCTTCTCCTCGTGGTGAGCGAGTGCCTCGTCGAATCCCGCAACTTCGACCGGGGCGCTCGACACCGAGTGAACTCCATAGTCGAAGTCGTTCGAGCTTCGATACACCTGGTCGAAGAACCAAGAGAGGTCACGCCCGCTCACCTCGTTGGCGACGTCGAAGAAGTCCTGGGGCCTCGGGTGCCGAAACCGATACCTTTCGAAGAACGTCGACATGATGTCCTGCAAAACCTCCCAGCCCAGATACCGCTCGAGCGTGGCCAGCCACAAAGCCGTCTTGTTATAGCTGTGGGCGCCCCCGGTCGAGGGAAAGTAGCGATAGGTCGGCGTGGACTGAGCGTCCCAGGTGGCCGCGTCGCGATAGCCATCGAGTCGATTCCCACTGACCATTCGATCGAGCTTGACGTCGTCGAACATGACGGGGAGGAAGCCACCGAGATCGGTTCCCCGCGGGTTGAGGTAGCGCTTTACGAAGGAACGGTCTCCGTAAGTCACGTCCATCGTGCGCGCGGTCGAGAAGGTATTGAATCCCTCGTCGAGCCAGGCGTGCTCGAACTCGTTGTTCCCAACGACGCCATACCAGAATTGATGTCCGCATTCGTGGACGGTAACCCCTTCGGGCGAGCCTCCACCGAACGGATTGAAGAGCCTCGTGCCCGCGGTGAAGAAAGTCGGATACTCCATGCCGCCCGCTCCACTTCCATAAGCGGGATCGACCACGGTGACATGTCCGTAGGGGTAGGCGCCGTACCACGTACCGTAGCTCCTCAAGGCCGCCCGGGTTGCCTCGAAATGTCTATCCTTTTGCGCCAGGTGCTCGGGTTGGAGCAGGAGCGTCATGTCCACGGCGGGCAGACCGGATTCGTCGAAGCGCTCTTCGAAGACGAGGTAATCCGGGCTCGCCGTCCAGGCGAAGTCGTGCACGTCTGCCTGCTGGAACCGATACCTCGTCTTGCCGTTCGCCTCCTCTCGCGCGACTTCACGACCGGTCGCTCCTACCACGAACTCACTTGGAACGGTGATGCCGACGTCATACTCTCCGTAATCGGAATAGAACTCGGTCCCGGCGTGAAACTGATGCGCGTTCCATCCGGTTTCCTCGAGAACGGCGATCTTGGGAAACCATTGGGCGATGAAGAAGAAATCACCCCGAAAGCCGGTACGGGCGAACGTTCGCGGAATTTTGGCCTTCCAGGCGATCTCGACCTGTGCCATTCCCTCGGGTGGAATCGCCTCGGGAAGCGGTAGCACGAGGAGCGTCCGGTCCTCGGGATTTCCGTCGTCGGGAGACTCGAAACGTGCTTCCGAGGTCAGATCGATGCCGGGAACGCCGACATCAGGAACGAGCTCGATCGAAGAAACGTCGATGTAGCTCCAATCCCCCTCGACCGGGTTCTCCCGGTTCCGCCCGTTTGACCGGAGGCGCGACTCGAGAAGCCACGTGCTTCGATTGTTCCGCCAGGCATTCCAATAGAGGTGGAAGCGAAGATCGGAGGCAGGAATCGCCTGAATGTTGCGCCAGGTGAGCGTCTCGGTGCCGGTCAGCATCTTCGTTTCCGGATCCAGCTCGACCTCGATGCGGTAGTTGGCGTTTCGAGGCGAGAGGGGCTCGTCCTGAGCCCGCGACGAGGACGCTGCCAGGAGCGCCAGAAAAACGAATGCCGGTATGGATATTTCACGACTCGTCCGACTTCGTCGCGGCATCGGCCCTCCTCGGAAAAGGGGCGCGATTATATCAGGCACGGTTTCGCTCATGCGCAAGTCATCGCCTCGGTCCCTCGTTGACGGCTCCGAGGGGTATGTCTAAAATAGCTCGGTCGCAAGATTGACTTTGACGTTGGCCCGCGGTTTCCTGTTCACGTCTCCAAATTTCTCCCGACGAGGTTCCCATGCGAAAGTGGCGGAATTGGCAGACGCGCTGGACTTAGGATCCAGTGGGGTAACCCGTGGGGGTTCGAGTCCCCCCTTTCGCACCAGAATGTCCGAGGACGTTTGCCGTTGAAGGTCGATTATCTCGAGGAGGGCTCCTCACGGCGCCATCTGGACATCGAGCTCCCCGCCGACGACCTGCAGGAAGCTTTCGAGGAGGGGGTGGACCGCCTCAAGAAGAAAGTCAAGCTTCCCGGGTTCCGCAAGGGGAAAATTCCTCGGGACGTCATTCGGTCCCGCTTCCGACCGGACGTTCTGAGCGAGGCGGTCAACGTGCTCGTGCCCCGGGCTCTGAACGACGCGTTGAAGGAGCACAAGCTCTATCCGCTCGACGATCCGAAGATCTCGAAGCTCGAGTCCGAGCTGGGAAAGCCCCTGCGCTTCCGCGCATCGTTCGAGGTGATGCCTGAAGTCGAGGCCAAGCACTACGAAGGTCTCGAGGTCGAGGCTCCCAAAATCGAGGTCACCGATGAGCAGGTCGAGAAAGGTCTCGAGGCGCTGCGCGAGGAGCACGCTCGCTTCGATCCCATCGAGGTTCGCGGGGCGCAGGATGGGGACATCGTGGTCGGAGATCTGATCGAATCACCCGTGCCCTCGGGCAAGCGCGAGACGCACGAAGGGATCTCGTTCCCGCTCGGCTCCGGAGGATATCACCCCAAGCTGCACGAACGGCTCCAGGGAGCACGGCCAGGGGATGTAATCTCCTTCGAGGCAGCCTTTCCCGAAGATCACCAGAATCCAGCCCGGGCGAGCAAGTCGTTTCTGGCCGAGTTTCGCGTCGTCGAGCTCAAAGAGAAGGTCCTGCCCGAGCTGGACGACGAGCTGGCGAAGGATCTCGGAGAGTTCGACAACCTCGATGAGCTCAGGGAGCATTTGAGAAAGCAAGCTCGAGCGGAGGCGGAGCGCCGCGAGGAACAGGAGCTCCGGAGCCGCCTCCTGGCGAAACTGGTCGAAGTCAACCCTCTCGACGCTCCCGATTTCCTCGTCGAGAACGAGCTCGACGCCCGGCTCGAGGCCGCGGCAAACGACCTGTATCAGCGCGGCATCGACCCCAATCGAGCGCAAATCGACTGGCGAAACGTGCGCCGCAACGAACGTCCTGCCGCGGAGAAATACGTAAAGGCGACGCTCCTGCTCGGGCGCATCGCCGCCCAGGAAAACTTGCGGGAATCGGACGCCGAGGTGGATTCGGAGATCGAGAAACTCGCTTCCGCCCTCGGCAAGAGCGCCTCGGCACTCAGAGCCCAGATGGCCAAGGAGGGCGCCCTCGAGCGTCTTCGGCAGAATCTGCGCCGGGAGAAGGCTGTTGACTTCATTCGGCAACGTGCTAAACTTAAATAGGGGTTGAACTTATGCTAATCCCGATGGTGGTCGAACAGACCAACCGGGGTGAGCGCGCGTACGATATTTATTCGCGCTTACTCAAAGACAACATCATCTTTATCGGAACTCCCATCGACGATAATCTGGCCAACCTCGTCGTGGCGCAACTGCTGTTCCTCGAAGCCGAGGACCCGGAGAAGGAGATCTCGGTCTACGTGAACAGCCCGGGGGGCTCGGTGACGGCGGGACTCGCCATCTACGACACCCTGCAATTCATTCGACCCGACGTCACGACATACTGTATCGGTCAGGCGGCGAGCATGGCCGCGGTTCTACTCGCGGCGGGCACGCCGGGAAAGCGCTTCGCATTGCCTAATTCGCGCGTCATCATTCACCAGCCTTCCGGGGGAGCCCAAGGACAGGCGACGGACATCAACATCCAGGCGAAGGAGATTCTTCGAACCCGCCAACGCCTGAACGAGATCCTGGCTCGCCATACGGGTCAGGACATCGCGAAGATCGAGTCCGACGTCGAGCGGGACTTCATCATGACTGCCGATGTCGCTCGAGAGTACGGTATCATCGATCAGGTGATCTCGAAACGTACCTAGGGTTGGTACCGCCGGGACGGAGCCATCGTGTCCAAGAAAAACGGAGATCCTGAAGTACTTCGTTGTTCGTTCTGCAACAAGGATCAGAGCGACGTGCGAAAGCTCATCGCCGGTCCGACGGTCTTCATTTGCGACGAATGCGTCGAGGTCTGCAACGACATCATCGCCGACGACAACCGGTTCGACAATCGTTCTCCGAGCTCGAGCCTCCCCACGCCGGTCGACATCAAGCAATTCCTCGACGAGTACGTCATCGGTCAGGAGGACGCCAAGAAGCGGCTGGCCGTCGCCGTCTATAACCACTACAAGCGCGTCCAGATCATGAAATCGAAGGCGCGGCAGGACGTGGAGCTCACCAAGAGCAACATTCTGCTGATCGGCGCCACGGGAACGGGGAAGACCCTCCTCGCCCAGACGCTGGCCAAATTGCTTCGTGTCCCGTTTTGCATCGTAGACGCGACCACGCTCACCGAAGCCGGTTACGTGGGCGAGGACGTGGAGAACATCATCCTCAAGCTCCTCCAATCCGCCCAGGGGGACATCGAGAAATGTCAGGAGGGGATCATCTACATCGACGAGATCGACAAGATCTGTCGGAAGGACGAGAACCCCTCGATCACTCGCGATGTCTCCGGAGAAGGGGTGCAGCAAGCGCTGCTCAAGATCCTCGAGGGGACCGTGGCCAACGTTCCGCCCCAAGGCGGGCGCAAGCATCCCCACCAGGAGTTCTACCAGATCGACACGACCAACATCCTGTTCATCTGCGGCGGAGCCTTCGTCGGGCTCGAGAAGATCATCGAGCGCCGCGCGGGAAAGAAGAGTCTTGGTTTCAGGGCGGAGCTGAGCAAGAAGAAGGAGCGAACCGCCGAGACGACGCTCTCGCAGGTGCAGCCGACCGACCTCATCAAGTAC
>DASPGQ010000658.1 GCA_035620555.1 Vicinamibacteria bacterium | reverse complement strand
CTCTCGGAGCTCCTTCACGGGGTTCACCCGTTCGATCTGGGAACCTACGCCCTGCTCTCGGTCCTCGTCGCCGGGGCCGCCCTCGCGGCGAGCCTCGTTCCCGCTTCACGCGCCGCCCGAGTCGACCCGATGGAGGCTCTGCGACACGAGTAAGTCGTGCGTTAACCGCGAAGCGGCAGGTTACGGGTGGAAGATAATTGTCATCTGATGTCGAGGTAATGGTCCGCCACGATCTTGCCCACCTGGGCCACCACCTCGTTGAGCTCCGATGCGGTTCCCCGGTGGTGGCCGGTGAACACGACGACCACGACGGGCTCGTCGTCGATCCATAGGATTCCCGCATCGTTCCCCACCCACGGCTCGCCGTCACCGGTCTTGTGAGCGATGCGCACCCCGTCGGGCACGTACCGCGGAAGGCGGTGGTTCACCTGCTGACGCTCGAGGATGTCGATCATCAATGCGCTCGCCTCGGGGGAAACCAGCTCCCCGCGGGCGAGGAGGGCGAAGAGCTTCCCGATTTCTCGCGCCGTGCTCCGGCCGAAAAAGAGCGGCGTCTCCTCGATGACGCGCCGGAAGGCCTCGGATACGTCCTCACTGGAGTGCTCCTCGAAAGGGAACGAGAGAGTCTCCTCTCCGGTGGCATCCCGGTATTCCTCGTCGAGCGCCGACAGCCATTCCCGATCCCAGTCCAGGTCCGAGAAACGGATCTCCGTTCTCGCAAAGCCCAGTTCCTTCATGCTGGCCGTGATCGCGTCCCGTCCCACGAGATCGGCGAGGATGTCGGTCGCGGCATTGTCGCTCACGATGATCATGAGGTTGAGGAGGTCTTTCACCGTTGGCTGCAGTCCCGGATCGAATGCGTACAGGACCCCGGACGGAATGCGCCCGTAGCCAGACTCGAGCGGTAGGCGTTGGGAGAGCGACAGGCTCTTCGCTTCGACTCGTCGCAGCACCTCCACCATGATCGGCACCTTGATGACGCTGAACGTCTCGTAGATCGAGTCGGCATCGATCGCAACCACCTGGGAGCGTCCGACGTGCTCCACGTAGATCGCCATCCGTCCGTCGAAGCCTTCACGCAGTCTCCTCAGTTTCGACTCGAGCGAATCGGGCGGAAGAGAAAACGAGTCCAGCTCCGCACTCGCCGAAGCGAGTAGAGCCCGGTTGTCCTCGATCGCTGCGGTCAGCCGGCGAACCTGCACCTCCGCCGTCGCCCAATCCTTCTGGTCGAGAGCTTCCGTGATCCCGGGGAGCACCATTGCCGCGTAGGTGTACTTGGGGGCATAGAGGAGGTGCTTGAACCAGGGCCGTCCCGGTATTCCTGCGGGATGCCGCCAATTGCCCTCGATACGGTTGAGCTTCTGATTGAGCCGCCTGGAAAGCTCCGGCTCGACCGCTTCCGCAGCGAGCGCCCGATCGATACGCTCGGCTAGCCGTCGTGACTCCGTCCGGAAACCGTTTGCGCTCGACGACAGATCGCTCCAGTCGAGCCGAGACTCCACATCCAGCTTCTCGACCTCGCGAACGAATTCTCGAAGCGAAAGTGCGTAGCTTTCGAAGTCCAAAGGAAGGATATCGGCGTTGGCGAGCCGAAGAGCCATGGTCCCCCAGAGGCGCGACATGAGCTCGTGGTAGTGAAAACCAGGATCCCCAATGCGGCTCACCCAGAAGTGGTCGTCGTAGACCGAGTGGTAGACCCCGTACGGTCCGTCGAACGTCATATCCACCACGGGACGTCCCAAATAGTTCAGAAAGACCGTGTGGTCGGTGCCGCTTCCGATCCGCGTTCGAACCAGCGCTTCGTCGAGAAGCGAGCCTTCGGCGAGCCCCGGGCTCGGCGGCTTGCTCCTCCATACTTCATAGAGGCTGCCCCCCGAAGGATCTTCGAGCGCCTTCGTTATCTCCACGATCATCGGGGCTAGCGAACCGACCGCGCTCACCGATAGATCTCCGCCGCTGGCAGACGAATCTACATTGAGGTAGGCCACCGCTTTTTCCTCGAGCTCGTGCGAGAACTGCTCTCCCCACTCGGTCGAGCCGGTGAGCGTGACCTCCTCGCCATCCCAACTGCAAAAAACCAGGGTACGCCGGGGTCGAATCCCACGCTCTTTCAGCGCGCCGAAGCTCTTCGTCATCTCCATCATGGAAGCCGTGCCGCTCGATGGGTCGACTCCTCCGAACACCCAGGCATCGTGGTGGTTTCCGAGCACCACCCACTCGTCGGGCGAACCCTCTCCGCGGATGCGCCCTTCGATGACGTAATTGGGAAGAACCGTCGTATCCATGTCGATCCTGACGTGGAGGAGAACGTCTTCGCCTCCGAGCCGGTACTCGATGGGGAGACTTCCCTGCCATGCGTCGGGCGCGCGAGGACCGCCGAGCTTTTCGAGGATCGGACGCATGTCCCGGTACGACATGGGCAGAGACATGATCTTCGGGACCGAGACCGCCTCTTCGACCGGTATGCGATGTGCGCCCGGCGTTGACGCCCAGCCGGGGGTCAGGGGATCGCCAGGTACGATGAAATCATAAGCAATGCCGCCCCGCTGCAGATGGCTCTCCGGACCCCAGGGACCATCGGGATAGACGTCCCCCTGAAGGAATCCGTCTTCGGCGGGGTCGGAGTAAACGATCATGGCGGCCGCGCCCTCGCGTTCGGCAGTGAGAGCCTTGAAGCCGCGATAGCTATAGGGGTTCGAATAGCGGACCACCACGATCTTGCCGCGCGGGTCGATCCCCTGCTCGCGCAGCAGCTCGTAGTCGGCGGGGTTGCCGCTGTTGGCATAGACGACCGGCGCCTCGACCTCGCCCGAGGCGGAGAACGACGTCCAGGCGCCGCTCACGTCCGGATTCGCGGTGTCGGGGTCTTCTTCGTAAACGTCTTCCCTCAGGCTCGGAACGTAACGCACGGGCGCAATCATCTCGACGTGGACGGTCCGGGGGTTGGAAGACAGGACGTCGTAGCGATGGATCACCACGTCCTCGAGCCCCTGCTTCTTCCAGGTGTCGGCGATGAAACGAGCAATCTCTTCCGTGCGAGCCGACGTCGCCGGGTGGGGTTCCGACGTGAAGTAGCGATGCCACTCGCGAATCGACTCGCTGTCGGGAATCGCCTGATACGCCTTCTCGATCTCGAGCTGACGCGCGGTGCTCTCGGATGTAAAGCCTCGTATCGGGTCCTGAGCGACCGCTCCAATCGCAGAGACCGCGAGCGCAACGAGGAGACCGAGAACCCGTCGACGCATCATTTTCGGAGGTGCGACTCCGGTCTCATGAACGCTACGCGTGGGGCGCCCAGGCTTTGTCGCCCGGTGCGTACGGCACGCACGGCTCGAAACGACCGGGCGTTTCGACGAAGCGCAACGCCTTCGTGTACCCGATCTCGGACGTGAAGTAGCCGAGAAGCGCGAGCTCTTTCATCATGCGAAAGTAGTGGACGGGCTCGCCGTCCTTCCATTCCTGCATATACTCGTACTGCTCGCGATCGAGACGCTCGAGCAGGCTCAGTCGCTCGGCCGGCGTCGCCGCCATGAAGTCGCGCCCGCTCATCTCGGTGCACTCTCCATCGAGCGTTCGCAGACCCTCACGAAAGATGTGCCGCTCGTCGGGATCGTAGGCATCGGCAACCATGAGAGCCATGAACCGGCCGACACCGGCCGCTTTGGCGCCCGGCGTACTCGTCTCGGGGAGCATCGTCTCGGCCACTTCGTCGAGAAGCGTAACCTCTATAGACGTCAAGTAAGCCGCAGCCTTTGGGCTCGAGCTTTCGAGAGCATCGAGAAGTCTGGCCTGGCCGACGAGCGCGGCGCCGCCAAACAGAACACTGACGCGCCGAATGGCTTCGCGCCGGGTCAACCGGAGAGATGCGTCGTGGGAGGTCATGTTCGGTAGCTCCTCGCGGCGCATCAGAGATTATGTCGTTCGAGCTCGCCCACGGCGTAGTTGGCCGCTCGAGCCGTCAGCGCCATGTAGGTGAGCGACGGATTCTGACAAGCGGCCGAAGTCATAGAGGCCCCGTCGGTGACGAACACGTTCGGGGCATCCCAAACCTGGTTCCAGCGATTGAGCACCGAAGTGCGCGGGTCATGGCCCATGCGCGCCGTGCCCATCTCGTGGATACCCATGCCGGGGGCGTAACCCCGATCGTAGGTGCGCACCTTCTTGACCCCCGCCGCCTCGAGAGTTTCGGCCATGTCGTTCATCATGTCCACGCGCATCAATCGCTCGTTCTCGCCCATCTCGCAGTCGATCGCGAGGACGGGGAGGCCCCACTTGTCGGTTCTCGTCTCGTCGATGAAAACTCTGTTCCCGTGGTAGGGCAGCATCTCGCCGAACGCGGTGGCGCCGATCCTCCACTCACCGGGCTCAGCCATCTTATCCTTGAAAGCCGCCCCGACGCCGAGCTCTTCGACGGCACGTTGCCAACCGAGACGAGACGCCCCGCCTTGATAGCCGAAGCCGCGCAGGTAGTCGCGCTTGTCGCCGAAGAGGTTTCGGTAGCGGGGAATGTAAAATCCCGCGGGCCGCCGGCCGTAGTAGTACTTCTTATCCAAGCCCGGCTCGTCGAGGATGCCCTCCGCGCCGAGACGAAAATGGTGGTCCATGAGGTTGTGGCCGAGCTCGCCCGAGCTGCTGCCCAAACCTCCGGGCCAGACGTCTGTGGCAGAGCGTTTCAGGATCCATGTCGTGTTGAGGGTGGACGCGCAGAGAAACACGATGCGTGCCCGATACTCCGTCGAGCGCTCGGTCACCGCGTCGAGCACCCGGACGCCCGTGGCGCGCTTCTGGTCGCGGTCATAGAGTACTTCGGTCACGATGGAGTAGGGCTCGAGCGTCAGGCGTCCGGTAGCCATCGCGGCCGGCAGCGTCGACGACTGCGTGCTGAAGTAGGCGCCGAAAGGACAACCGAGCCAGCACGCATTGCGGTATCGACAATGCGAGCGCCCGGGGAGCCGCTGAGTGAGGTTCGCGACCCGTGCATGAACCATCTGGCGGCGCCCGTCGAACCGTCCCCGCATGCGCTCCGCCACGATCTCCTCGCCACAGTTCAACGGGATGGGCGGCTGGAACTCGCCGTCGGGAAGCTGAGCGAGGCCGTCGCGGGAGCCGGCGATGCCGGCGTGACGCTCGACGTGGTCGTACCAGGGCGCGAGATCCTCGTAGCGGATCGGCCAATCGATGGCGATGCCTTCGCGAGCGTTGGCCTCGAAATCGAAATCGCTCCAGCGGTAACTATGGCGTCCCCAGAGAAGCGACCGGCCACCGACCTGATAGCCCCGGAACCAGTCGAAGCGCTTGATCTCGGTATACGGCGAATCCTTGTCCGAAACCCACCAATCGAGGTTTTTCTCGTTGAGCGGGTAATCTCGCTTGAGCACTGGATGGGCTTCTTCCATCGCATAGGTGCGCCCACCGCGATGCGGGTACTCCCAGATGGGCTTGGTGGCATTGATGTAGTCCTTGATGTGCTCGACGTTCTTGCCGCGTTCGAGGAGCAGCACCTCGAGCCCCTTTTCGGTCAGTTCCTTGGCGGCCCAACCGCCCGAGATCCCGGAACCGACGACGATGGCATCGTAGGATTCTCTCTGCATGATTTCACCAAACGTCGGCGCTGGCGACGGCATCGGCGGCCGCTTCTTCGCCCTGGAGCGGGTTGAGCTCGAGCCCGACATAGCCTCGATAACCCAGGCGATCGAGCTCTTTTAACACCCGGTTGTAGTGGACCTCCCCCGTGCCCGGCTCGTTCCGGCCGGGATGATCGGCCAGCTGGACATAGCCGATGTGCTCGATCCCCTCGGCGAGATGCCCGCAAAGGTCGCCCTCGGTGATCTGAAGATGATAGAGGTCCCAGTTGATCTTGACGTGGCTCGAGCCGACGGCCTCGACGATACGGATCGCCGGCGCGCTTCCATAGAGGCAGTGCCCCTGGTGATCCACACGGATGTTCATCGGCTCGAGGATCAGAGTGACATCGTGTCTCTCCGCGATGGGAGCGACCCGCTTCAACGCGATGATGACGTTTTCGTGCATCTCGTCCTGACTCATGCCAGGCTGATCGTCGCCGGCGACGACGGTCATCCACCTGGCGCCGAGTGTTTTGGCCGCGCCACAGCTCGCCTCGATCTCGGAAACGACGGCGTCGTGATTCCCGGGATCGTTCATTCCCGGCTCGAATCCCCAGGCGGTGAATTGGGTGACCACGAGCCCGAGCTCGCGCGTCTTCGCCGCGATCGCCTCGATGTCTTTCCCGCGCCACGGCCAGAACTCGATGGCGGGAAATCCGGCGGCCGCCGCGTGATCGAGGCGTTCGAGAAACGACAAATCTCTCCACCACGTCTCCACGTTGACGGCGAACTGGGTTTTGAATTTCCTTGGCACGGGCTGATAGCCTGCGGCGAGCGGCGCGACACCGGCGGCGGCGAGAAATCGTCTTCTGCTCACCATGGTCGCGGGCAAGATTTCAGATTATGGAGTCGGTGTCAAGAATGCCGAGCCTTTGCGACTGAGTCGCTTGGAACGGAGAACTCCGCCCTGGGCCTGGGCCGCGCAGCACAGCGCCGACGCGTCGTCCTTCTCAGATCGCAAGCCCCGCCTTGCGCAGTCCGTCGATCAGCTGCTCGACGAGCCGCGGAAGGTACCACTTGCCGAACTGATTGCGCCCGATCCCAACGAAATCGGGTCTGAGTGCCAGCAACTGCCGCAGGTGCTCGCCCGCCGCCTCGCGCTCTCCGAGCTGGCCGTAAAGTGCCGCGAACAGCGCATGGGAGTCCATGAGCGACTCTCCAAGTTGGCTTCCATCTCCGCTTCGCTTCGACGAGACTCGACGAAGCCCGAAGGGCGAAGTCGGTCGGCGAGACCTCGTCGTAGCTGGCGACGTTTCGTGCCTTCCGCCGTGAAGCCCCCTACACGCTCCTGGGAGGATCCATCGAGAGCAAAGGCGGAAAACAAATCGAGACCAAACAGCCGTGAGCACGACATATCGATAGCGCAAAATCTCTCACCGAACGCTGCTGCGGCGCAAATGCACGGAATGACCGCTCGAGGCCGGAACAGGCTGGCCCAGAGGAACGATGGTTCCGTTGGCGTTTTCTGCACTCGCTGGGCTGGCTTTAGATCCATATACTTATGGTACTAATAGATGTATGAAGAAGACGCTACATATCGACGAGAAACTCTTGCGGGAGGCCAAGACCGCCTCCGGGGCGGGAACAGACACCGAAACGGTTCGTCGGGGCCTCGAGGCGTTGGTCCGTCACGCGGCGTACGAGCGCCTTCGGGCTCTCCGAGGGTCGGAGCCGCGCGCCCGCGAGGTTCGACGCCAACGGGAACGAACCTCGTCGTCGAGGCACTCTGCTCGATGATAGTGCTGGTGGACACGTCCGTCTGGATTCGCTTTCTGTCGAATCGAGCGCCATACGCCGCCGAGATGGATGCGCTTCTGAGCCGCGACGAAGTGAGCGGCCATGATTTCGTCTACGGAGAGCTACTCATCGGGGACAAGGGAGGACGCAAGAGTCTTCTAGCGGACTACGAGCAAATGCACCGCGCGCCCGTGGTGCCTCACGTGGATGTCGTGGAATTCGTGAGTGAACGACGATTGCACGGCCGCGGCGTCGGTTGGATCGATGCGCACCTGCTGGCGTCGTCACTGGTCGGACGCCTCAAGCTGTGGACGACAGATCCGCGATTGAAGGCACTGGCGGAAGAGCTCAGGATCCACTACGAGTTCTCCGAATGAACCGCGATGTCGCTCTCCTCGCGCCTCTAGGAAATCCTCTCGACTCGCCGAGGAGCGGTTGGACCTCCCCCAAGTCCGTCCCGTAACATCGAAGAGAGGTCCCTCATGATGATCGGAAGAGTTGGAATTCTTGGCGTCGCCCTGGTCTCGGCCACGATCGTCTTCGCGCAGGCGGATGCCGAGCGTGCCGCCGTGGAAGCCGCGGACGCCTGGCTCGCCCTCGTCGACCGGGGCGATTACGAGGAGAGCTGGGGCCAGGCAGCGGCGTTGTTCCGAAGCGCCGTCTCGACCGACCAGTGGTCACAACAATTGCGCGCGGCCCGTGCTCCGCTGGGCAGCCTCGTTTCGCGAAAGGTGAAGTCGAAACAATATGCCGAGTCCCTCCCCGGCGCACCCGATGGCAAGTACGTGGTCATCCAGTA
>DASPGQ010000657.1 GCA_035620555.1 Vicinamibacteria bacterium | reverse complement strand
GGGGGCAAAGACGGTTCCACGAGCGTTATGGGCTCGTCATGCGCGCTCTGCCTCGCGAGAAGCTCGGCAAGATGCTCCGCGCCCGAACGCAGCTACGAAGCCATGGCTCCGGCGTTTCTCCACAAATAGACGCCCACGGCGGCGACGAGAAGGCAGAGTCCGAGGGCGACGTAAGGCCCCCCATAGATCGGACGCAGCACCGCGATCGACGGCAGGACCACCCCGAGCAGGACGCTCAACAAAATCAAGGCCCTGAGCGTGTGGCTCGCGATCCGCGTAGCCACCGCAGCGCCCCCCTTCGCCGAGGACAACAGGCTTTCACCCGCAAGCTTCGACAACGCGTTCGCGTTACGCACGAGCCCGGCGACGAGGGGTGCGGCCACGATCACGGCGAGGACGATCACGGCGATGTGACCACCTGCTGCGGAGGTGGACAGTCGGCTCGCGAACCACACTCCGCCCGAATCGTAGAGCGCTGCGGTCAGCGCGAAGACGATGTCGAGGGCCACCGCGTCGAACGCTATGGCCCGCAAGGCGCGCCCCACCTTTCGGCTGCTCCGAGGGTTATCGAGGGCCCGCCGCATCCTCCCCAGCCAGGACTCGTACATGCCCAGAAGCCACTGGGCGCGATGAGGCAGGAGCCGATCGACAGCCTGCACCCAGCGGGGCGCGGCAGCGAGCAGCAACGGAGTGGTGAAGGCGGTTCCGATTGCGACCGTCACGAGGATGGGCTGGAGAGCCACTTCGACCACGCCGGCACTCACCCCGATCGCGCCCAGGATGAATGCGAACTCTCCGATCTGCCCCAGGGCGAGGCCCGCGGTAATCGAGCGGCGCAGGCCGTTGCCCGACAGAATCCCGGCAACGGATACGGCGGCGAACTGGCCGACGACCACCACGAGGAAGACGAGGAGCGCCGCGGGCAAGCTCTCCATCGCCTGCCCCGGATCGACCGTCATCCCGATCGATACGAAGAAGATGGCGGCGAACATGTCACGAACCGATTGGACGCTCTTCTCGACAGCGGGCGAATGGCCAGACTCGGCGACCAGGATGCCGGCGAGAAACGAGCCGAGCGCGACCGAATAGCCGAGGCGTTCAGCGAGCACCGCGAGAACGAAGCACAGTCCGATGGAGAAGACCGTCAATATCTCCCCGCTCTTCAACTTTGCCACCGCCCGAATCGCGCGTGGCACGATGAGCATCCCGACGCCGAGCATCCCCGCAAGGGCTACGAAGAGCCAGCCCAGTGTCGCCACCAGATCGTTCGGATCCATCGTGCCCCCGGTCGCCACCGCGGTCATCAAGGCGATCAGCGCGATCGCGCCGACGTCCTGCAGGATCAGCACACCGAGCACCATCTCACGAACGTCGCGCCCAACGGGCTGCTGATCGAAAACCCGACTGACCACCATCGTGCTGGAAATCGCGATCGAGGCACCGAGAAAGGACGATTCGACAACGCTCCATCCGAGCACCCTCCCGAGAGAGAAACCCGCCCAGATCAACGCGCTCATCTGAAGCAGAGCCGTGAGCCCGGCGACGGGCAGCACCCGAACGAGCTTCGCCACGCGAAACTCGAGACCCAGCGCGAACATGACGAGAACCACGCCGAACTCGGCCATCGCCTGGATGCGCTCGGGATCCGCAAAGAACGGCAGCGGGATGTAAGGGCCGACGATGAGACCGGCGGCGAGGTAACCGAGTATGGATGGCTGATGCAACAGCCGGGCCACGACGCTCGTGACGGCGCCCACTCCCAACACCAGTGCTAGGTCGACCAGAAACGTGGGCTCGTGCACGCAAGAACGTTACCCGAGCGCGGCGACGAGCGCCAGTCAGGAACACGTCCTCGCCCTCGCAGCCAACGGTCGATAAGATAGCCGGGCATGAAGGTCGAGCGCTTTTTCCACGTGGCTCTCGAGGAAGTGGAGCTTCCCGATTTCGGTGAGCCCACGCTCGAGCCGAAACTGACGTCCGAGATCTACCGTAACCGACTCGAGGCCGCGCGGGCGCGGGCGAGCTCCGCGGGCCTCGACGTTCTCGTCATCTACGCCGACCGCGAGCACAGCGCCAACATGGCCTACCTCACGGGGTTCGATCCGAGATTCGAGGAAGCGTTGCTCGTTGTCTCGCATGACAGCACGCCGGTCATCGTGGTCGGCAACGAAGGCTGGGGTTACGTGGGCATCAGTCCCCTCGAGTTGAGACCGCTGCTCTTTCAGAGCTTCAGTCTGCTCTCCCAGTCTCGAAACGAAAGCCCCTCGCTGGCACGAGTTCTCGAGAGCGCGGGAATCTCGAGCGGTTCTCGCGTCGGCGTCGTGGGATGGAAATATTTCACCCAGCGGGAGAGCCGTGCTCCCGACCAATGGCTCGAGATTCCGAGCTACATCGCCGACACCCTCCGAGAAGTGGCCGGCGATCCGTCGCGGGTGAAAAATGCGAACGCGCTATTCATGAACGCCACGGATGGGCTTCGGGTCTCGAACGAGCTCGAGCAGCTCGCGGCTTTCGAGTACGCCGCTTGCCACACGTCGAGCGCCATCCGGAACGTCCTCTTCGGACTCGAGCCCGGTATGACGGAGTTCGAGGCGGTACGCCTCATGCGCCTCAACGGGATGCCCCTGTCCTGTCATCCGATGTTATCGAGCGGCCCCCGCGCCGCCATGGGCTTGCCCAGTCCGAGCTCTCGGGTCATCGAAAGAGGCGACCCTTTCACGACCGCCGTCGGCGTGTGGGGCGCCCTCAACTGTCGCGCCGGCTTCGTCGTCGAAGACGAAACCGACCTTCCCCGAGGAGCGCGGGACTACGTGGACAAGCTCGTCGCTCCCTACTTTCGCGCCATCGTCTCCTGGTACGAAACAATCGGCATCGGCGTCCGCGGCGGAGAGCTCTTCGACGTCATTCAG
>DASPGQ010000656.1 GCA_035620555.1 Vicinamibacteria bacterium | reverse complement strand
AGCGGCAAGCGTGTGGCGGACTCCCACAATGGGGATCCCGGTGCGGCGCCGCTACTGCACCTCGAGTACGGAGACGGGACGCCTCCTGACAATACACCGCCTTCGGCGGATGCAGGACCGAATCAGATCATCACGTTGCCGGCAAGTGCATCGCTCAATGGGACAGTCAGCGATGATGGCTTACCCAACCCTCCGGGCACGGTGACCACCACTTGGAGCGTGGTGAGCGGAACGGGCACGGTGACCTTTGGCGATGACAATGCGGTCGACACCACCGCGAGCTTCTCGTTGGATGGAACTTATGTGCTGCGGCTTTCGGCGGACGACAGTGCTCTCAGTGCGTTCGACGAACTGACCATCACGGTGAACCCTGAGCCGCCAGCCAACCAGCCACCGAGCGTGAATGCGGGAGCCGACCAAACCGTGACGCTTCCTGTCAGCGCGTTGCTGGACGGGACGGTCGGCGATGATGGCTTACCCAACCCGCCGGGCACGGTGACCACCACTTGGAGCGTGGTGAGCGGAACGGGCACGGTGACCTTTGGCGATGACAATGCGGTCGACACCACCGCGAGCTTCTCGTCAGATGGAACGTATGTACTGCGGCTGACGGCGGACGACAGTGCTCTCAGTACGTTCGACGAACTGACCATCACGGTGAACACGGTGAACCCTGAGCCGCTTACCGTGACGGGGATTCAGCCCAGCACAATGCAGGCGGGTACCCGGATAAGTGTAATGATTACCGGCTCGAGCTTTGTGGCTGGGGCCATTGTGAGCATCGAGAACGGCACTGGTGGCCCACCCCCACAAGCAACTAACATTATGGTTGGTGCTGATGGTAAGAGTCTGACGACCACCATTACTGCCAAGAGTGGCGGTCCGCCACGCGACCGCGTCTGGGATGTGCGGGTTACCAATCCTGATGGTTCATCCGCAGTCCTGACAGCCGGATTTGCCGTGACCCCCTAGGGGGCCCTCCAGCTCTCACTCGTTTCGCAGCACGACGATGGGATCGGTCGACGACGCCCGCAGAGTCGGTGCCAGGCTCGCAAACGCCGAGGTGGCGGTGAAGAGAAGCACGGCGACGACGAAGGTTGCGGGGTCGAAAGGACTCACCCCGAAGAGCTGGGAAGCTACCAGACGGGCAGCGATAGCGGCGAGGACGATTCCCAGGGCGATTCCCACCGCGGTGAGCTTCAGTCCGTCGCTGAGAACCAACGCCCCGATCTCACGGGATGTCGCTCCGAGCGCCATACGGATCCCGATCTCCCGGCGTCGCTCCGCCACGGTGAAGGCGACGACCCCGTAGATGCCGAGACTCGCGAGCAGCAGGGCGACCGCCCCGAATACGCCCAGCAAGATCGAGCTGATGGTCCATTGGAGGGCGCTCTCCGACACGATGTCCGCCATCGGGCGAATCTCGACCGGAAGGTTCGGATCGGCGGCGGCGATGGCGCCGGCCACCGCTCGAGTGAGATTTCCCGGCTCGGCGTCGGAGGACACCACGAGGAACCGTCCCCGAAACCCTCCTTGATCGATCGCCTGATAGATCTGTGCGCCGATCTCGTCCTGGAATCCCTCGTGCCTCACGTCGGCCACGACCCCCACCACGGTCGCCTCGAAAGTCCCCTCGCTGTCCAGGACGAGAAGAGACTCGCCGACCGGGTTACGATCGGGCCAGTAAGCATCCGCGGTCGACCGGCTCACGATGACGACACGCGCCGAGTCGGGTCCATCTCTCTCGTCGAACGCTCTTCCCGCGAGCAGAGCAACGCCCATCGCCTCGAAGTATCGCGACGAAACGTTGAACTGATGCGCCAATGGCCAGCTCTCCCTCGCCGCGGGCGCGTCATCGGGAAGCGCAAACTGAACCGTCCAGATCGCATGGTTCATCGGAAGGGGGACCGTGTACCCGGCCGCGCGCACTCCCGGGAGCGACGAGACTTCGAGAAGTGCCCGGTCGAAGAAGAGCTTCTGCTCGGGAGCATCGGGATAATCGGTTTGGGGCAGCGCCAGTCGAACCGTCAGAGCGCTCTCGGGTCGAAAGCCAAGCTCGACTTTCTGGAGCTCGAAGAAACTCCGCACCATGAGCCCGGTTCCCACGACGAGCGCGATCGCGAGCGTCACTTCGAGCACGACCAGAGCTCGACGAACGCGCATCGAGCCGATTCCCGCTCCCCCCGCTCGCACCCCTTGCTTCAGGGAAGAAACGAGGTTCGTTCGCGAGATCCCGATGGCCGGGGCCAGCCCGAACAGGACCGGGGTCAGTAGCGTCACCGCCACCGAAAAGAGAAGAACCGTCGTGTCGAGCTCCACGTCGCCCACGCGAAAGATGTCCTCGGGCACGAGAGGCGCAATCGCGCGGGCACCCCTATCAGCCAGGAACACCCCGAGACCCCCTCCAAGAAGAGCCAGCAGGAGGCTTTCGGTCAGGAGCTGCCGGACGATGCGGCCCCGGCGGGCTCCGAGGGCCGAGCGAACCGCGACGTCCCGCTCCCGGGCGCGGGCTCGGGCGAGCGTCAGGCTCGCGACGTTCACACAAGCGATGAGGAGGACGAATCCTACGGCAGCGAGAAGACCGGTGAAGCTGACGCGCATGATGTCGTAGCCGAAATTGAGCGCTTCGCGAAGCTCTTTCACGGATACCCCGGAGAACTGCC
>DASPGQ010000655.1 GCA_035620555.1 Vicinamibacteria bacterium | reverse complement strand
TTGAATCGGCGCGCCCGGTGCTCTGGGCGCTTCTGCCTGCTGTCGCGTACGGCGTGTCGGCTGCTCTCGCACCTCATTGGGTGAAGCCACCAGTAACCACGGCAGATCGCGTCTTTCTCGCTCTTGCGGCGCTGTTTCCGGCTGTCTCCTGTATTGCCGGCGCAGCAATAGTCAGCGCGAGACTCCGCCAGGCCAAACGTGCCGGGAATGATCGGGCGGTCGAACAACCGGATGAAGCCGACGAACCCCGGACGTGATGGGCGCGAGGACTTCGCAGCTTATCCGGAGCGTTTATGCCTCCACGAGAATTGGGTTCCCCGCGTGAGTTACCACCAGCGGATTACACTGATATTGATTGCATGCATTTTTATGACCGCATGCGTCACCGATAAGGAAGAAGGTGCTATCTCCAGCATCCGCGTAGATTCACCCTACTTCGGACAGCCGGTGCCGGGCCTCATTCCCGAGCTATTCGCACCCGGGATCGTCAGCACCGATGGCATCGAGTTCAACGGAGTCTTCTCTCCTGATGGGAACGAGTTCTTCTTTGGGCGACACGTTGCCGGCGTGGATACGATGTTCCATTCGGTGTTCGCGGACGGCGCGTGGAGTGAACCGGTTCGGCTACCCGTATTTCCGGGGGAGGTGAGCGGCGATATGTCCGTCTCGCCCGATGGCCGGGAGTTGTACTTTCTCGGCGAGTACCCGAACGAGTACGCCCCAGAGCACCCGACCTGGGATATATGGGTCACACATCGAGTCGATGGGAAGTGGGTCCCGGCCCGGGTGGTGCCCCCGCCCATCAGCACCGAGGCGATGGAGGTGTATCCCGTGGTGGTTGCGGACGGCAGTCTGTACTTCTCCTCGAACCGTCCGGGAGGTACCCGCAGCGATCTGTATCGCGCACAGCGGCTGGGTGAAGGCAACTTTGCTGAGCCGGTGAACGTCGGCCAGCCCATCAACGGGGAGTCCGGGACGGGTGATACGTTCGTTGCACCGGACGAGAGCTACATGGTCTTCTCTTCCGATCGTCCTCCCAGCGTCGGCAACGGCGATCTCTTCGTCTCGTTCCGCCTCGACAACGGCAGCTGGGGCAAACCGGCCCACCTCGGAGACGTGATCAACACCGACGCGCACGAGTTCTGTCCGATGGTCACACCGGACGGGAAGTACCTCTTCTTTTCCAGGCTGTACGGCGGTTCGTGGGAGACAGCCACCGGTGGGAATGTGTACTGGGTCGACGCGGGAATCCTCGAGCAGTTCAGGCATTGACGCTTCATTGGGAGTTGAACGATGCGGCCTGGCGGCATAACAGCCCGCGTCAGATCCGGCGCGCCCGTCTTTATTGGATCCCAAGGATTCGAGAGGAGGCAACGAATGGTAGGTGGTCGTTCTCTTTGCATCGCGCTAGCAGGATTCGCGGTTGTTCTCGCCGGAATCGTGCCGACGCTAAGATTGCAAGCTGGGAGATCGAGCTCGGAACACCGAGGGGCACGCCGCGTGATTCAAGCAGGTCCGGCCACGGGAGGTCTTCCCTATAGCCCCGGGATCCTTGTCGGCAACACTCTCTATCTTGCGGGCACCATTGGAGAGGATGACGCCAACAACATCGTTCCCGGTGGTATCGAAGCCGAAACGCGCCGCGCGCTCGCCAATGTGGGCGAAGTCCTCGAGGCGGCTGACATGGGCTTTCATGACGTCACGTCCGTGACCGTGTACATCACGAGCTTCGATGACTTCGCCAAATTCAACGAGGTTTACCACCAGGTCTTTTCGACCGATCCACCAGCAAGGGCGACCGTGCAGGTTGCTGCTCTGGTTGGCGGCGCAAAGGTTGAGCTACAGATGATCGCCGTCAAACCCGATCGCTGACTCTGCATTTCATGTAGATGGCCGTTTGAGATGCGCCGAGCTTTTCCTCACCCTGTTAATGCGTCGCAACCCCATCGGTTGACCGTCGGGAGGACTGCGGGAGCTCACCGAACCGGTTCAATGAATCCGAGGAGCAATGGGCAGCGCTTCGACGATTTCTGCCTCAAGGGCCGCCAGCTCCTGTAGGCGACGATCCACGTCGGATGAAGACGCGTAACGGGCGGCGAGCTCCTGGAAAGTCGCGGCGTGGCGACTTTCGGCCCCGGCGAGCTGCCGGTAAAGGCCCGCGAGCTCTGGCTCGCGCAGGTGGGTCGCGAGCAAATCGAGCCGTTCGTGGGAGCGCGCTTCGATGAGGCCGAAGATCAGGAGCTTGTCGACGAGACGGGAGCGTCCCCGTCCGGCGAGCGCAAGGAGGCGCTGGGCGTAGGGGTCCCCCGGGTCGCGTCCGAGCGTCAGGCCTCGAGCGACGATGCGGTTGTGAACCGCGCGGAAGTGCTGGAGCTCCTCGATCGCGAGAGCGCTCAGGGCTCGAACGAGCGTCGCCTTCGAAGGATGGGCGGCGATGAGCGAAAGCGCGGAGGCCGCAGCTTTCTTCTCGCAGTGTGCGTGATCGACGAGAACTGTGTCGATGTGCCGACATGCGAGCTCGACCCAGGAAGGCGGCGTCGTGGAGAGTAGCATGCTGCCATTGTAGTGATAGGATCGGTTCGGAGGAATCTGGCATGTCAACCGTTTGCTGGGCGCTTGTCGGGATGGTCCTCTTTCAATCTCCGCGCGCCACGGCCGAGCTGAGCTTGAACGGCGCGACGATATCCGTCGAGTACGGACGCCCATCCCTGAAAGGGCGCGACCTGTTGTCGCTGGCGCCGGTGGGCACCGTGTGGCGTCTCGGTGCCGACCAATCCACGACGCTTACAATCGACGGTACCGCCACGTTCGGAACAATCGTCGTCAGAGCCGGGGAGTACAGTTTGTTCCTCGAGAGGACGGCGGCGGACGACTGGATGCTCGTTGTCAATTCTCAGACGGGTCAGTGGGGCACCGAGCACGACCGGAGGCGTGACCTTCTCGCGGTTCCCCTCAAGTGGGACGTAGGCGAGGCAAGCACCGAACAACTGACCATCGAGCTCACGAAAGAGACCGACGAGACCGGCATCCTCGCCATCCGCTGGGGAGAGCACGTTCTTAGGCAGCGCTTCCGACTCTTGAAGTTGAGCTGAATCGAGATCATGCTGACGTTGTCTGCGATGTTGTTGGCGCTCGGTGTTGCGGCCGAGCCCCACGAGGCGAAGACTCGAGCGTTCTCGTGGGTGGATGCGAATTCCGATACGTTGAAGCGCGTGAACCAGAACATCTGGAGCTACGCGGAAACGGGACTCGAAGAAGTTCGCTCCGCGAAAGAGCTCGTCGATCTGCTGAAGGCGAACGGCTTCACCGTGGAAGAAGGAGTCGCGGGGATGCCCACGGCATTCGTCGCTACTTACGGAAATGGACGGCCCGTCATCGGCATCCTCGCCGAGTACGACGCTCTTCCGGGTCTCTCGCAGGACAAGGTTCCCGAGCGCCGTGAGCGCGAGGGAGCCGGTGCGGGCCACGGCTGCGGCCACAGCATTTTCGGAACCGCGTCCACCGCCGCGGCCGTCGCCGCGAAGGAAGCGATCGCTTCCGGAGCCGTGGCGGGAACCATCAAGCTCTACGGAACGCCCGCCGAAGAGACGGGAATCGGCAAGACGTACATGCTGCGCGAGGACTACTTCAAGGACGACGATGTGATCCTTACGTGGCACGCGAGCCCGGTGACGAATGCCGGCTACGCCTACTCGAAAGCGAACGTCTCGGTGAAGTTCCGCTTCTCCGGCCTTCCCGCGCACGCGTCGACTTCGCCCCATCAGGGCCGAAGCGCCCTCGATGCCGTCGAGCTCATGAGCGTGGGGGTGAACTACATGCGCGAGCACATCAA
>DASPGQ010000654.1 GCA_035620555.1 Vicinamibacteria bacterium | reverse complement strand
TCACGGCGCACCTCGCTCGGGGGCTTGTCGAATCGAAGCCCCTTGAACGAAGGATGCCGGAGCCTCCCGTCACTCGTCCACTCGGTGAACTCCACCTCCGCCACCAGCTCCGGCCGCACCCAGTGGGCACGCTTCAGCTCGCGCGGAGTCGACTCGAAAGGAGGCTCGTCCTGAGCTCTTTCCTCGAGGAGCACCATGAGATCCTGGAGCATCTTCTCGGTGAACCCCGTGCCTACTTGACCGCTGAAAACGAGCCGCCTTTCCTCGTCGTACACGGCGAGCAGAAGGGCGCCGAATCCCGTGCGCGAGCCTTCTGGCTCGGTGTAGCCCACGACCACGAATTCCTGCCGGTGGCTGCACTTGATCTTGAGCCATGTGCGCGTCCGTCGCGGCTCGTAGAAGCTCGTTCGAAGCTTGGAGACGATGCCCTCGGCTCCGAGGGCGCATGCCCTCTCGAGAACCGCTGCCCCATGGCCTTGCACGTGCTCGCTGTACTGCAGTCGATCGGAGGGAGTGCCTTCGAGGAGCGACCGGAGGAGCTCTTTCCTGTCGACGAGGGGCACGTGACGCAGATCGCGGCCGTCACCGTAGATGACGTCAAAGAGATAGTACGTGAGCCCCGATGGGTTGGCGCCTCCGATCGTTTTCTGAAGGGCCTGGAAATCGGAGGTCCCGTCGGAACGAAGGATCACGATCTCTCCATCGAGAACCGCTTCGCGCGCCGGGAGCTCTTTCGCGCTCGACGCCAGGCGCGAGAGCTTGTCCGTCCAGTCCAGACCGTTCCGGCTGAGGAGACGCGCGCGTCCGTCCCGAATGGAGCACAAGAGGCGATAGCCGTCGTGCTTGATCTCGTGCAGCCAGTCGTCCCCTGCGGGGACCTCTTTTACGAGAGTTGCGAGCTGCGGGCGAGGCGATACGGGAAAGGGCGCTTCGATGGCGCCGGAAAGGCGACTCGGCTCCCAGGACACTCCCCATGCTACCCCTAGCCCTTTCCGTCGCGAAACCGATTACGTAAATTTCGGACTTGTATTGCGAAGTTCTGTCGACTAGAATTCCTATGGGATGGCCAAAGGAAAGAGGCGGAGCCCTTCGGAAGATCGGGTCGACGTGTTGCAGGGCACCCTCGACCTCATGGTGCTCCGGACCCTCGCATCGATGGGTCCCCTTCATGGATACGGGATCGCCCGTCGCATCGAGCAAGTAAGCGAGAACGCTCTCAAGCTGAACGAGGGCACGGTCTACGCATCGCTCGTGCGCCTTCAGCAGCAGCGATGGATCTCGGCGACGTGGGGCGTGTCGGAGAACAACCGGCGAGCGAAGTTCTACGCCGTCACCAAGTCCGGGCGGAAGCGCCTCTTGGAAGAGACGGAGAACTGGCGGCGCGTCTCCGGGATCATCGAGCAGCTCATTCGACTAACCGAGGGCGAGCCAAGCCGGTGAGATCGAAGATCGTCGTCTTCCTGACGCGCCTCAGGGACGTGTTCGCAAGAAGACGGTTGGATGCCGATCTCGCGGAGGAGATCGAGACCCATCTGGCACTCCTCACCGATGAGTACGTTCGTCGCGGCATGAGCGAGCCGGAAGCTCGAGCCCGGGCGAGGGCGCAGTTCGGAAGCATCTCGGCGGTTCGCGACCGCCACTGGGAGGCACGGGGCTTCGTCCATCTCGACGCCTGGAGTCGTGACGCACGCATCGCTGCACGCATGCTTCGCAGAACCCCGGGATTCACCGCCGCCGCGGTCGTGGCGCTCGGTCTCGCCATCGGCGTGAGCACGACGGTCTTCGCGGTCGTGAACGCGACTCGGCTCCGGGGCCTGCCCGTCGAAGAGCCAGAGCGCATCGTCAGGATTCACTACCCTCGCGATGACGCCGGAAGAGATAGCGGTGTCTCGTTTCGCGATTTCGAGGATTTTTCTCTGGCTTCCGGGCTCGAGGGCATCGCCGCGTTCCGCAAAACTTCGTTCACCCTCAGCGGCGACGAGCGTGCCGCGGAGCAGTTCCCCGGTCTCTATATTTCCTCATCGGGCTTCTCCCTTCTCGGCGTGCCGGCCGCCGAGGGTCGATACCTGACCGCGGCGGACGACCGGCCCGGGGCCGTGCCCGTCGTCGTCCTGGGCTCGCAGGTCTGGCGGAGTCGCTACGAAGGAGATCCCGGCGTCATCGGCCGGACGCTCCGCGTCAACGGAGTGGATGCGACCGTCGTGGGCGTGATGCCCGAGGGCTTCGCCTTCGACTTCTACGCCGACCTGTGGCAGCCCCTCGCACAGATGCCGGGCCTCGATCGCAACCGGCGCGACGCCCGCGAGCTCGAGCTCGTGGGCAAGCTCGGCACGGGCGTTTCGGTGGATCAGGCACGGGCGTCGCTACAATCCCTCGCGAACGAAAGCCTCGTTCCGGACGTAAAGCCTTTCACCGGAACGCTCACCGGTGACCCGATGCTCTCGTTTTCGATGTTGTCCGCGCTCTTTGTCCTCGTCGTCGCCTGCGCGAACGTCTCCGGGCTCCTCTTCGCTCGCGGTTTCCATCGCCAACGGGAAATCGCTTTTCGGGTAGCGCTGGGAGCCACGCGCTGGCAGATCGCGAGGCAGCTACTCATTGAAAGCGCCCTGCTCGCGCTTTTCGCCGGGCTTTCTGGCCTGGCGCTCTCCGCATTAGGTCTCCGCGGCTTCGCTGCCGCCATCGAGGGGATCACACGCCCGTACTGGATTCACTTCACCATGGATGTGCGCGTTGTCTTGTATCTGGCCACGGTGTCCGCCTTCTCGATACTCCTATTCGGCCTCGCGCCCGCCCTTCATCTCGCGGTTAGGAAGGCGCCTGCGCACGGTGGGATCCGTCGGTTCGACTTCGCGCTCACCGTGGTAGAGCTTGGGGTGACGCTCGTTCTGATGACGAGCGCGGGCTTGATGATGCGGAGCTTCCTCGCCATCTATGAAGCCGACCTCGCCGTCGACACGTCGGAGATGACCACGATGGGGCTGACGCTTCCGGCGCCGCGATACGAAACCGACGAAGAGAGATTCCAGTTGCTGGAGCGCCTCCATCGGGCGCTCGACTCCGTCGACGTCATCGCTTCGTCCACTCTATCCAGCACCGTTCCTTTCGCCAATGCCGCTTCGCGAGCTCTCGCTCTGGAAGCACGCCCGCTTCCTGAGGATTCTCCCCCTACGGTCGCGTTTCTTACCGTCGGTCCGCGTTATTTCGAAACGCTGGGAATCGGCCTTCGTGAGGGTCGTGCTTTCACGAGCCGCGACGGTGGCCCGGGTTACACGACAGCCATCGTCAACGATGCCTTCGTGTCACGCTATCTCCCCGGTGGGGAACCTCTGGGTGAGCGCATCCGCCTCACGGATCCGCGCTCAGGAGAGGAGACTCCGTGGCTCACCCTCGTGGGCGTCGCGCCGACGTTGCGGCACCGGAGGTTCCAGCCCGAGCCCACCGTCTACCTGCCCTTTCGCTATGCGCCCTCGGGCTCGCTGCGCCTCATCGTCCGTGGGTCTTCCGGCTCGGCCGACGCCGTGGTTCCCGCCGTCAGGCGGGAAGTGCGAAGGCTCGACCCCGAGCTCGCACTCCATGCGATCATGACGGGCGATGAGCTGCGCTCCCAGTCTCGATGGCCCTACCGAGTCATCGGAGGGATGCTGCTGACGTTCGCGGTCATCGCGCTCGTCATCGCGGCGGTAGGAATCTACGCCGTCACCGCCCACGCCGTCACGAAACGCTATCAAGAGCTCGGCATTCGCCGGGCTCTCGGCGCCACGGACCGTGACCTGACGTGGCTCGTTGCCCTCCCCGTATCCACCCAGCTTGCTTCCGGACTCGTTCTCGGCGGCTTGGGCACACTCGCTGCGGGAAGGCTTCTGTCGAGCTTCCTGGTCGATACGAGTTCCAACGACGCCCTTACTTTCGGTGTCGTGGCCACGCTGCTCGCGATCGCAGCCGCACTCTCCTGCGCCATCCCTGCCCGGCGTGCGATGCGGATCGAGCCCGGCAGAGCGCTGAGATACGAATGATATGCTGCAGCTCGAGGGTGTCTCCAAATCCTACGGCGCGCTGACGGCCGTGCGGGATGTGAGCTTCGCCGTGTCTCGCGGTGAAGTGCTCGGCTACCTCGGGCCCAATGGCTCCGGGAAAATCCACGACGGCCCAATCGCCTA
>DASPGQ010000653.1 GCA_035620555.1 Vicinamibacteria bacterium | reverse complement strand
AAAGATGCGGAGAAACGATATTATGGCGGGACAGCTGTTCGGATGGCGCAGCGGGTGGTCATGAAGTTCGCGTCGCCGCGTGCATTGGGCGATCGTGACGAAAGTCTGATCGCCGGCCTCGCGGCCCACGCGGCCATTGCCCTCGACAACGCGCACCTCTACCGGGAAGCACAGGAGGCGCGCAGGGCGGCCGAGGCGGCGAGCCGGGTGAAGGACGATTTCCTGGCTACGCTGTCGCACGAGCTGAGGACGCCCCTGAACGCGATCGTCGGTTGGGCGCACCTGTTAAAGCGCGGCCAGCTCACTCCCGACGAGATCGGCGATGCCATCGACACCATCATTCGCAACGCCGCGGCGCAGGGCCAGATTGTCGAAGAGCTCCTGGACGTATCGCGGATTATCACGGGGAAGCTGCAGCTCGATCTGCGGCCCTTGGAGATCGGTGTGGTGGTGAAGGCGTCGGTCGAGACCGTGACGCCCGCGGCCAACGCGAAGGGCATACGACTCCAGCTCATCCAGGACCCCGCCGGCAGCTACGTCATGGGGGATCCGGAGCGCCTGCAGCAGGTATTCTGGAACCTCCTTTCCAACGCCATCAAGTTCACGGACAAGCATGGTCGGGTGCGGGTAAGCGTTCAGTCCGTCGATTCCTCCGTCGAGATCGTGGTGGTCGACTCCGGTCTCGGCATCGACGCCGAGTTCCTTCCGATCATCTTCAACCGTTTCACGCAGAGGGACTCCTCGAGCACCCGGTCCGCCCCCGGTCTGGGCGTGGGGCTCGCCATCACGCGACAGCTCGTCGAGCTCCACGGCGGGAGCATCGAGGCGGAAAGTCTCGGGATCGGACACGGGTCTACGTTCACGGTAAGATTTCCCCGCTCCCCGGTGACGGCAACGACCTCGAACGGTCGCGTCTATTCGCAGGCGGACGACGTCGTCGGATTGGAGGAAGCGCCCGACCTCAGGGGGATCCAGGTGCTGATCGTGGAAGACGACGACGACGCCCGGCTGCTCCTAGCGAAGGTGCTCGAAGGTCAGGGCGCATTCGTCAAGACGGTGTCGTCGGCCCGCGAGGCCCTCGAAATCCTGGGACGGGAGCGAATCGACGTGCTCTTGAGCGATATCGAGATGCCCGGGACCGATGGCTACCAGTTGATCCGGGAATTGCGCCTGCGCTCCCAGCAACAAGGAGGGGCCGTCCCTGCGGTGGCGCTGACCGCCTATGCGCGCACCGAAGATCGGCTCCGCGCGCTGCGCGCCGGCTTCCAATTGCACCTGTCGAAGCCCGTGCAGCCCTCCGAGCTGGTCACGGTCGTCGCGAGTCTGGCGGCACATCGCAACGGATGAACAAAAAACGCAAGGAAGGAGCGCCGCCGCCAGGGCGCGAGAGGGGCCGAGCCCCGGAGAGCGAGATCGAGTTGCGGGAGTTCCTCGATCACGCCCCGGTCGGCCTGCGCTTCGTGAGCCGTGACGGGCGTTTTGCCTGGATACCGTCGACCAACAGGCCCGGCTCCGCGTCATCGATAGCGGCGAGGGAATGAGCTCCGGGTTCCTGCCCTTCGCCTTCGAGAGATTCCGCCAACAGAACAGCACCAGCACTCGCTCCCATCATGGGCTGGGTCTGGGTCTTTATGTGGTGCGCCACGTGGTCGAGCATCACGGTGGCAGGGTGAATGCGGCAAGCCCCGGTCCGGGACGAGGGACCACCATGACGGCCTTCCTTCCGCTAGCGCGCGGGGGGAGAGTCGCGGAGGGTAGTCCCTCGGTTAGCCCCGAGCCCGTTTCCGCAGGGGACGGCCTTTTTGCCGGCCTGAAGGTCCTGCTCGTCGACGACGAAGAGGACGCGCGAGAGGCCATGCGAAGGATCCTTCAGCAGAATGGGATGCTCGTCACTACCGCCGATTCCGCGCAGGAGGCGTTCGAGCTGGTTGAACGTCTTCAGCCCGACATCTTGCTGAGCGACGTCGCTATGCCCGGCGAGGACGGCCTTTCTCTCATCCGCCGGGTGCGTCTTCTGCCGCTCGACCGCGGCGGCCGCATTCCGGCCGCGGCGCTGTCGGCTTACGCGGGAGTCGAAGATCGCCGCAAAGCACTTCTGGCCGGATTCCAGTACCACATTCCGAAACCCGTGGACCCGGACCATCTTCTCGCCGTCATGGAGGCGATGGCCCGCATGAGGGAAGAGCCGAAGTAGAACGGGTGTCGCCCACCCGGGCCCGTCAGTGGTGAGCCACTTCGACGCTGCGGACGGCGACGAGTCTCTTGTCGATCTCTTTCCAATCGACGTTGCCCATGAAGGCCTCGATGTACGACGCGCGGTCCGTTCCGTAATCGGTCATGAAGGCGTGCTCCCAGGCGTCCATCACCAGAAGGGGCGAGCATCCCGCTGCGTGGCCGGTGCCGTGTTCGTCGATCCAGAGATTCATCAGGCGGCCGCTTTCGGGATCGAGGTAGAGGATCGCCCAGCCGACTCCACGAAGGTTTCCCACGGCTTTGAACTCGTCGGACCAGCGGTCGAAGCTTCCGAAGCCCGACGTGATGGTCTCTTGCGCGTCCCCTCTGGAGGGTGGCTTGCCGCTTCCACCCAGGTTTCCAAAGTAGAGCTCATGAAGGCGCATGCCGTCGAACTCCCAACCGAGGCGCCGCCTTAGCTCGGAATGCTCCACCGATCCGAGCTTGCCGCCCTCTTCGAGCTTTGCGAGCTTTTCGAGGAGCTCGTTGGTTTGGGCGACGTAGCCCTGATAGAGACCGATGTGGTCGTTTAGAAGTTGGTCGCTGAATCCGTTCATGCCCAGAAGCGAGCTGAAATCCTTTGGCTCGTATTTCATTTTCTACTCCCTTCCAGTTTCATCGCGTAGTCGTCATTGCGACGATGGCCCGAAAGGGGGTGGTCGGAGCCCGAAATGAGGACCGCTCGTCGGCCACCCCAGACGCAAGAGCGGGATCAGACGACCCGTCGCCCCGAGATCAGATTGACCACCACCACGATGACGGCCAAAACCAGCAACAGATGGATCAACCCCCCGAAGGTGGTGGAGCTGACCGTTCCCAGTAACCACAACGCCGCGAGAATCACAACGACTGTCCAGAGCATATCGCCTCCTTTGGCTATCGTCCGCGCGTCATGCGAGCCGACTCCAGTGTGAAGAGCAAGAGCCGTGCCAGTAGCCAATCACGAGGAGCCTGTCAGATTCGCGGTTGTGACGTGCGCGAAGGGAGCCTACCGGGGGCGCTCTGACGCATGTTCTACAATTTGCTAAGAGGGGGATGGCCCCCGGTCGGACCGCCCCGTCAGTCGGTTTTGTACTCCCTCAAACGGTTGTAGAGGGTCTTCACGCTGATCTGGAGAACATCGGCGACCTTCTTTTTGTCCCCCTCGAAGCGTTCGAGCGTCGCTAGGATGAGACGGCGCTCCATCTCTGCCATGGGGATCCCCACCTGTATCATCAAGGTCGAAGGGGGCGCGGACGGTTCTTCGGTGACCTGGAGGGGGAGGGAGTCGACGCCAACATCGTCCTCGGCGAGGATGAAGGCGCGCTGAACCACGTTCCTGAGCTCACGGACGTTCCCCGGCCAATGGTGCTGGTCGAGCCGGTCGAGGCACGCCCGGGTGAAGCGCTTGGTTGTCCCCTCGTTCTGGTTCAGCTCCTTCAGAAACTCCTCGGCCAAGAGCTTGACATCTCCGGCCCGCTTCCGCAATGGAGGAATCTCGATCTGGAAGGTGTTGAGGCGATACAGCAAGTCCTCACGCAGCTTCCCCGCCGTGACCGCGTCCTCGATCCGCTGGTTCGAGGCCGCAATGATGCGCACATCGACCTGGAACGAATCGCTCCCTCCAACGCGGCTGACCGTGGACGTTTCGAGCACGCGGAGGAGCCTCACTTGGAGGTCCATGGGCATCTCTGCGATCTCGTCGAGAAACAAGGTCCCTCCATGAGCTCGCTCGAAGTATCCCCGGTGCATTTTGTCGGCCCCGGTGAAGCTCCCGCGCTCGTGACCGAAGAGCTCGCTCTCGATCAGATTCGCCGAGACCGCGCCGCAGTTCATGGGAAGAAACGGTGCCTTGCTGCGGCGACTCAGGTCGTGGATGGTCCGTGCGACGACCTCCTTTCCCGTACCCGTCTCACCGCTGAGGAGGATGCTGGCGTTGGTCTTGGCCACGCGTGCGATCAAATCGTAGATCTTCTGCATGGCGGGCGACGCGCCGACGAGGGGTCCGAACCGACCCAGCTTGCGCAACTCGGTGCGCAGTGAGCCGATCTCACCCTTCATCTTAAGGGTGCGAGACAGCTTGCCCAGAGCCATCTTGACCCGGGCCATGTCGACAGGCTTCGTGAGGTAGTCGGCGGCGCCGCAGCGGAGGGCTTCGACAGCCGTCTCGACGCTCGCGTGCCCCGTGATCAAAACGACTTCCGGGGAGGCCGTGCCCTCGAAATCCTCCAGCAGATCGAGCCCGCTCCCATCGGGAAGCCCGAGGTCGATGAGCAGGATGTCGGGTTGGTGCGCCGCGATCTCCTCGCGGGCTTGCTTCAAGCTCTCCGCGCCAAGGACCTCGAAGCCCTCGCGCTTGACGACTTCCGAGAGCCCCAGCAAGAACCCGGAATCGTCATCGACGATTAATGCGCGGGGTGTCACGTTGCGCTCCGATCGCGAGGCGGATTCCGGAGCATCGAGTGAATCTAACGAGGCCATCGAACGTTTCCTGTATGTTGCGAAGTATACCATCGTCCCCACGGGAGCAGGGCGTCGGGCTGTGTGATGCGCGCGGAGGAAGACGGCGAGAGCGATTGACGAGAAAGGCCCGAGACCTTGCGAAGTCTCGGGCCGTCGCGAAACAAATTTGGGGACAGTGACGACGATTGGGGCTTACCAGCGCCGCCCGCCGCCGCCGCCTTCGGTGCCTGACTTGGCTTCGTTGACGTTCAAAGCCCTAAATAGAAAATGCGCTCTTAAGCAGAATTCGAAGGCGCCTTCTAATCCTCCTGCACGATTGTCAAATCGGGGGCCACTATAGAGTCTTCTGCACTCTGTCTCATCCTGAGAGCCACGCGTGAGCCCAGTTGGAACGCCCACTACTGTTCGCTCCCAAACGGCGGGAACAACTCGCTCGTGTGGCCACTGCTGCGACAGATCGTTGGCGTTCGATGTTCGGCCGG
>DASPGQ010000652.1 GCA_035620555.1 Vicinamibacteria bacterium | reverse complement strand
AAGAAATCGAGGAAGGGGAATGAAGCCCGACAGGTTCGTCGATCGACGCGCCCGTACGCTGGCGACCGATCCCACGCTGAACGTGGCCCTCGAGGCCTCGGCGGGCACGGGAAAGACGAGCGTTCTGGTCCGTCGTTATCTTCGTCTCGTCGAAGAGGGAGCGAGCCCGCGCCACATCTTGGCCATCACCTTCACTCGCAAAGCGGCAGGAGAGATGAAGACTCGCATCGTCGACGAGCTGAAGGAGCGCCCCGATCTGTGGGCGGAGATTCGCCATCGACTCTTCGAGATCCATGTCACGACCATCGACGCCTTCTGCCTCGGCTTGCTCCGAGAGTTTCCGCTCGAAGCGGGTCTCGACCCGGATCTCAAGCTCCTCGACCCTGTCGAGACCGAGCGGTTGATGCATGAAGCGATCGACCACGCTTTTCGAGTATCGCGCACGAGGCGTTCTCCCGATTTGAGCTTCCTGATGGCTCGATTCGGCATCGACGCCCTGAGGCGCGGTCTCCGGGATTTCCTCGTAAGCCGACTGGTCCGGGCCGAGATTCTCGATCGATACGTTGCGCGGGTCCTCCCGCCGACGGTCAGCTTGAGAGGCGCTCTCGAGCGTGTTTCCAATTCGCTCGCAGAAGCGCTTCGCGGACGCGACGGAGTCGAAAGGTTTCTGCAAACCGGCCCCTCCCCTCCGACGCCGAGTTTTGGCGCTTTCGCGTTCGCGCTCCGACGCGGAGTCGACCCGAAGCAAGCGACCCCCATCGATGTCGAGGAGATCCTGAGCTACTTCCTGACGCAGGATCTGGAGCCCAGGCGCCGCCCGCCTCTGCCGGCCAAGAGTTTCACGAGCCGGGCCGACTACGAGACGCACCGGGACCGCGTCCTCGGCCTCGCGCCGCTCGTGGCCGGGATCTCCCGGCGCTGGACGCGGGAGAAAGATTTCTATGCCGTACGCCACCTCCATCTTCTGTATCGAACGGGCGCGGCGCGTTTCGACGAGCTCAAGCAGCTTCATGCCGCGCTCGATTTCACCGACCTTCTCACCAGGGCGGTGCAGCTCCTCGAGAACCGTGGCGAGTTCTCCCAAAGCCGTTTCCGCCTCGAATCGCGTTACCACCACCTGCTCATCGACGAGTTTCAGGATACGAACGAGGCGCAGTGGCGACTCGTCGCCGCGCTGGTCTCGTCCTGGGGAGAGGGCGCCGGACTCGTACAGGAAGTGATCCTCGACGAGCAATCGCGGGGACGTGGGGAAGGCAGGATCCGCGAACCGAGCCTCTTCATCGTCGGCGACAAGAAGCAGTCGATCTACGGCTGGCGCGACGCCCGCGTGGAGGTTTTGGAGAAGGCGTCACGCCACCTTCTTCGCATCCGTAGCCGCGGCGCGAAGCGCCTCACGCTACGGCATAGCTTCCGGGCCCGGGGGAAGCTTCTGGCCTTTCTGAACGACCTCTTCTCCGAGATGCCCAAAGCGCCCTCGGACCTCGATTGGTCGTTTCAGTATCGCGAGGCGGATCTGTTTCCCATATCGGACGTCGGTGAGGGAGAGAGGCCCGTCGCTCTGGCCGTCGGAACCGAGCTCACCCGCGTCGCCGGAGCGGTGGCGGACGAGGTGGTCCGCCTCCTCGAGGACGAGAAACTTCGGCCGAGGGACATCGCCGTTTTGTTTCGAAACCGTTCTTCGTATCGCGCCTACGAAGAGGCATTGACCGAACGCGGCGTGCCAACCTATGTCTACCGCGGTCTCGGTTTTTTCGACTCGCCCGAAGTGCGGGATGTAACCGCGCTCGTGCGTTTTCTCGCCGAGCCCGACAAGGAGCTGAGGGCCGCGGAGCTTGCGCGCTCGCGATTCGTGGGCATATCGGACACTGCCCTCGTTCGTCTGGCAATCAAACAAGGTAGCTCGGGGGATAAGCCGCTGTCTCGATGGCTCTCGGACGGAATCCTCGCGACATCGATCCCGATCGAGACCCGGGACCGCAAGTTGTTCGAGCGTGCGGCACGTCTCGTCCCTCGATGGCTCGAGTGGGTCGACCGCATTCCGCCCGTCGATCTCCTGGACCAGATTCTCGACGAAAGCGAGTACGCGGCACGTCTGGCCGGGCGGGAGCAGAGCTGGGAAAACCTCAAGAAGCTTCTGGAGATGATCCGGCGTGCCGAGAACCGCGGCTATCTGACCATGTCGCGACTCGCGGATTTTCTCGAGAATGCCACGACCGACGAGGAGTCGCCCGCGGTGCTCGAGGCGGTGGACGCCGTCAACTTGATGACCATTCACGCGGCCAAAGGGCTCGAGTTCGAGAGCGTCTTTCTCGTCAATCTGCACCAGAGAGCTCGTCAAGACCGGTCTTTGCCGCGCATCCGGGAGCTCGCCGACGGCCGAGTCGAGGTCAGCGCCCTCGCAGCAACGGACGAGGACGATGCCCCGAACCGCGTCGTCGAAGAGGAGAAACGGCTGCTGTACGTGGCCCTCACTCGAGCGCGGCGGTTCCTTTCGCTCTCGGTCGTTCTTTCGGACGATGCCGAGCGGCCCGGAAGCCTCTTCGCATTGCTACCGGAAGAGTTTCAGGATTGCGCCAGCGAGGCCCTGGTTTCCTCGCTGCCTCGAGTCGACTGGCGCGGGCATGAGATCTGCCTCCTCGGCTCGCCAGAACCGAGGCGGTTCGAGGACGATCGGCCCCCGCCCGCGTATCGCCTCCGGCTCGAGCCGCTTTCCGGTGGAGCGTTCGAGCTCCGAGTCGAGACCGCGGACGCCGGCGAGCTCCACCCCGCTCCGAGCGAGGGAAGAGTCTACCGGAATCTCCCTTATTCCATGTTTCGCCAAGGCGTTCTGCATCGGGGAGTCATTCCCCGAGTGGATGTTGGTGCGACCACGGTCGTCGTGCGCGGCGGCGAGGAGGCGCAGCAGGCAGCCGCGGAGCTCTTCCCCGGACGCGAAATCGTTCTACAAAGCTAGAGCTTCTGAAGCCGTTCGGGCTCAATCGTGTACTCGTGATCCACGTTGCCGGTATTGCGCGTCGTCTTTGGCTCGAATAGAAGTACGCTGGCAACGCCCTCGGGAACGACGGGCTTGTGCTCGACGCCTCGGGGGACGATGAAGAACTCGCCCGGCGCGAGGTCGACGATCCCGTCCCGCAAATGAATCTCCAACCGACCGGAGACGACGAGAAACATCTCGTCCTCGTCGCGGTGATGATGCCAGACGTACTCTCCGGCGGTCTTTACCAGCTTGACGTATTGGCCATTCAACTCGCCCACGATCTTGGGGACCCATTGGTCCTCGAAGGAAGCGAGTTTCTCTTCGATGTTCACCTTTGAGCTCGGCATGGCCGAATCCTATGGCCGCCACCAGCGGCGGATCCAAAGCTTCGGTACAATGCCCCAAGGTCGACTCCCCGCCTGTTAGAATAGATTCAGCACCCAATCTCAGGCCGAAAAGTCCAGATGTACCGCACGATCCGCGCGGATGAAATCCTGAAGACTGCCGAGAGTCTCCGGAACCGGATTCAGGCGCGGTTCCCCGAGTCCGGATTGAGGCGCGTCTCGGAAGAGCTCCTCGACGTGGCTCGGGAGACACAGAAGCGCTGCGAGCGCATCAAAAAGCCCAATATCCCGCTTCGGGTGAGCGTCGTGCTGCTGCTCGCGTTCGGTCTTTCCGGCATTGCCGGGCTGGTGGTGACGAATGTGCGGATGACGGACGATTTCTGGAACCTGGCCACTTTCGCAGAAGCAGCCGACGCGCTCCTCGGCGACATCGTCTTTCTCGGCGCGGGTATCGCGTTTCTCGTCACCCTCGAGACCCGCGTCAAACGCAACCGCGCCCTGGCGGCGGTCAACGAGCTTCGCGCACTCGCCCACATCGTGGACATGCATCAGCTCACGAAGGATCCCGAGATGGTGCTCAGCCAGCATCCGAAGACCGACGTCTCCCCGGATCGAAACATGACGCCGTTCGAGCTGAATCGCTACCTCGACTACTGCAGTGAGATGCTGGCTCTGATCTCCAAGGTGGGCGCCCTATACGTCCAGAGCTTCCCCGATTCCCAAGCGCTCGCGGCCGTCGACGAGATCGAGAACCTCACGACGGCGCTGTCCCGGAAAATCTGGCAGAAGATGATGATTCTCGACCGTTACACGCCCAGGCGGCACTCGAGCCGGAAGCGGTGAGAGCTTCCCGGAAGATCTGCTCGAGAAGATCGGCGAGACGGTAGCCGGCGAGCGCGCCCTGGCGGGAAGCAACGGCAAAGACGCGAGACTGGTACTCTCGCGGCGGCGCCGCATCTCGGACGAGATAACTCGGATAGGCCTCCGACATCGCCAGCATCGCACCCGCTCGGGACCACCCATCGAAATCCTTCGATGCGATCTCTTCTCCGAGCCGATCCCGAGGGTGGGCCTCCGCCAACTCCGAAGCGACCCGCGTCACCCACGAGAAGTAGCTCTCGCTGTGATACTTCCTCCGCGAGCGGGTGAGAATCGAGTCCCAGTATGCGTGAAGGTTTCCCGCCTCCAGGTCTTCCAGCTCGAAATCGTTTCCGCCGCGGTCTCCCTCGGGATCGCGCTCGGTCACCCGCCCGCTCGAGTGAAGCGGCTGATGCACATCGCCCACCAGGTGGAGAACCCAGGCGATATCGATGGCGCGCTCGGACGCCGGACGGGAGTCATTGGCCGCTGCTTTCGCCGAAGTCTCGAGTCGCTCGACGAGCTCTCCGAGTGTTCCCATCTCCGGCAGGAGCTTAAAGCCCGACCCCTGCGGCGTCCAGAAACGATTGACATAGTGCCATTGGGGATGGTCGTAGAGCTCTTTACGCTCGGGCAAAAGCTCGTCGCGCACTAGGTCTGCCCATGCACAGGTCTTCAGGAACAGCTCGCGCGAGCGTTCGGCGTAAGGCCTCGGGCCGGGAGGGAGAAGGCTCTTGATATCGGAGCTCTCCGGTGCATCGAGCAATCCCTCGATCACATCCCGGCGCGTCGGCTCGTCCAGTTCCTCCCAGGCGATCGCGCACACGACGTGATGGCCGAAGAGGTCCCAGGCGGAAGCCGAGGACGCCGTCAGGCAACAAGCGAGGAGAATCTTCACTCGTCGCATTGGACGCTCGTCGGCTCCGAGCCGCCGCACAGGATGCTCTCGGTGCGGCCTCTCGCGATTTGGGCACAGGCGTTGTTCCTGGCGGTGTCGATCGCTTCTTCGAGCGAGACACCACTAGCGGTGCGACAAACGGATTCGCCGCGGAACTCCATGCAGACTTCGCAGCTCACCTTGCCGAGCTTCGAGGTCGAGGTCACGATGTAAAGGCCCACGAGAATCAGGGCGACGAGAATCGCAATCCGAGCGATCTTCATATCGGATTAGCCTCGAAGGAATGGACGGGTAAGGCAGGTCGGCCCGCCCGAGCCGTTCAAGCAGATTTCCGCGCCCGGAAAGGTTAGGACCTCGAATCCGGCATCCATCATCCGCCGGTTGGTCTTCTCATTCTCGGCGAGCGCCAGAAGCTTGCGATCTCCCAGAGCGAGCACGTTGACGGCGAGGCTCTCTCGCTCCGAAGGCTCGATGGGGATGAGCTCGAATCGGCGCCGTTCGAGCTCTTGCACGGTCGGAACGCTGAGCCACGGCAAGTCAACGAGGGCGGTACGCTCGTCGAGAAGGCTCAAGAGCGACATGAGGTGAAGACACCCCGCCGGGCCAGGGCCGTGAGGGAGAGACGAGCTCAAGACCCGAATCCCGTGGGGCGCCAACAAGGCGTCGAGCTGTTCGATGCCGGAGGCATTCGTCCGATAGCCTTCGCCCACGAGCAACGTCGTCTCATCGAGCCAGACCAGGTCCCCACCTTCGGTCGTTCCCGGAGACTCGATCGCCCCGAGGATCGGTACGCCGAGCT
>DASPGQ010000651.1 GCA_035620555.1 Vicinamibacteria bacterium | reverse complement strand
CCCGAAAACGGCCGGTGTCGTCGGTCACCACGGTCCGCGTGAGCCCCGTCTCGACATGCGTCAACGTCACGGTCACACCCGGTAGCACGGCGCCCGTGGCATCCACGACGCGTCCGTCGAAACCGCCCGTGCCGATGGTCTGAGAAAGCGCCGGGGAAACTGTGAGCAGGCCGACACAGACCGCCCAGAGCCACACGCTGTTCTTGAACATATAACCCCCTGAAATTTTCACGATGAACAAAAAACTACGGGGAGACATTATCCATAGCTGAGAGATGGTGTCAAGAAACACCCGCTACAGACGGACAAGATTTAACCGCAGTGTAACGAATGGTAGGATTCCCTCCTACGTGAGTCCGACGAAAGCCTGGGTACTTTCGGTCGCAGTTTTTCTCGGTGCGGAGCATTGGGGACGGCTCGTGGACATCCGCACCGAATCGGGAGTCGATTTCATCACCGAAAGCGGCGACCGCGAAAAGCGCACCATCCTGAGCTCCCTCGGAGGGGGTGTGGGGCTCCTGGACTACGACGCCGACGGCGACCTCGACCTCTACTTCGTACGCAAAGGGCGCAACGGCCTCTATCGCAACGACGGACAGTGGCGATTCCGCGACGTCACCGAGGAGGCCGCCGTGGGGGATCCGGGTTGGAGCGTCGGATGCGCCGCCGGTGATATCGACAACGATGGGCTCGTGGACCTTTACGTTACGAATCTCGGAGCCAACACCTTGTATCGCAACCGAGGAGACGGCACGTTCGAAGACGTTTCTCGTCAGTGGGCGGTGGCCGACGAGGGCTTTGGCTCGAGCGCTGTTTTTTTCGACGCGGATGGAGACGGAGACCTCGATCTCTACGTCGCCAACTACGTGGATCCGAAGCAGACGTTCCCCGAGCCCGGTACCGAGCCCACCTGTCTCTGGCTCGGCATGCCGGTAATGTGCGGCCCGCGAGGCCTCGCCGGCCAGGAGGACGTCTTCTATCGCAACGACGGGGCCCGGTTCGTCGATGCGTCGAAAGAAGCCGGCCTCCTCGACTCGGGTCGAGCCTACGGGCTCGGCGTCGTGAGTGGGGACTACGACGACGATGGAGACGCCGACCTTTATGTTGCCAACGACACGAATCCGAATTTCCTCTATCGGAACGACGGGAGCGGGCACTTCGAAGACGCAGGCCTCCTCTCGGGCGTTGCTTACAACGACTCGGGGGCGACCGAAGCGGGGATGGGAGTCGATTTCGGCGACGTGAACGCTGACGGCCACCTCGACATCTTCGTCACGAACTTCTCTCACGAAACGAACACGCTCTACATCGGCTCCGAAGACGGATTGTTCACCGACGCGACCGAAGAGGCCGGCCTCTCGACACCGAGCCTCGGGAAGCTGGGCTGGGGTACGCGTTTCGTGGATCTGGATCTGGATGGCGACGAGGATCTCTTCATTGCCAATGGACACGTCTATCCGAACGTCTCCGCGGCGGACGTGACGACCAGCTACGAGCAGCGAGATCAGGTGTTCCTGAACGACGGCGGGGGAATTTTTTTGGAATCGGCGATTTCGGCCGACTCCGCCGAGGGACCGCGCTCGAGCCGCGGCGCCGCCCTCGGTGATCTGGACGACGACGGTGACACCGACGTCGTGACCGTGGCAATCGACGACCAACCGACGATTCTGAGAAACGAGCTCACTCGCGATGCCCGGTGGGTTGGAATCGTTCTCGTGGGGCGCCAGGCACCCCGTGATGGAACCGGAGCGCGCCTCCGTTTGCGCGCCCGCTCGAGGGTGCAAACGAAGATCGCCCACGCCTCGGGAAGCGTCTTCTCTTCCAGCGACAGCCGTGTCCTGTTCGGTCTCGGCAAAGAGGACGCCGAGGAGCTCGCGATCGACTGGCCGAGCGGAGTCGAGACACGGCTGCTTTCGCCCTCGGCGAACCGATACCTGGTGGTGATCGAGGGAGTCCGGGCGTCCGAGTGGCTCATCCCGAACTGATAGCTTTTGCGTGATCGATAAGCATGGCGCTAGGCTGGCCCCGATGTTTCCCGCGCTCGTGCTCTTGGTGGCCCTTGGCGGCGCCGCCCATCGACCGCAGACGACGTCGTCCCAGAAGCTTCCCGCGGAGATCGAGGGCAAGCCTCTAAAAGAGCTCCTCGAGGAGTGGCCCGACCAATACGTCAAGTGGATCCTGACCCAGTCGGAGCGTAGCGTCTATCGGGCGCTCGAGACCGACGAGGAGAAGCTTCGCTTCATCGAGTTCTTCTGGGCCCGTCGTGACCCGACCCCGGAAACGCCGGAGAACGAGTTCCGCGATCAGTACGCGGCGCGATTCGGCTA
>DASPGQ010000650.1 GCA_035620555.1 Vicinamibacteria bacterium | reverse complement strand
AGGCCGACAGGCGCCCAGGTAGGAATCGCCGCGTCCGGCTGCGGACAAACGACGATTTGGTGGCCAATCCCTACCACAGACCTACCTGATAACTGGTAGTGAGCCAGTTGACACCGGTCCCGATCTGGTTGATAATCGCAGAAACGCGATAGACTTCGCTGGCCGCCTGAGGCACAGCATCCCATCGGGTGTTCGGTGTTTCCCCGGAAACACTTCGCCGGGGGAGTCCACGGATAGACGAATTTCTCCTAAGTCGCAGGCATCGCGCCGTGCAGCGGGCGAATGTGTCCGATGCACCGAGTCCTGAGGGCATTTCCATGGAACAGTACACGTTCATCGTCCAGCTTCCGTTCAAGGGTCGCGCTTCCTACACGGTCAACCTCGACGGCCGAGATCCGTTGATCGAGAGCTTCGCTCGCATCGTGGAGGCAACCCAGGGGGCCGAGGAAGAAATCCCCATCGAGATCACGACCGCCGATGGTCGTCGCGCGGAAGTTACCTGGACGTTCGCACTTGCGGGCGAGGATGGAGATGAAATGCTCTTGTCGCCCCACATGTCCCTAGTCGATCAAGGGGTCATGCCCAACGCGGAGATTGTGGTGGAGGATGAGTCGAACGTGGGCGCGCCGGATCCCGACGCCCGTTTTCGGGAAGACTGCCTGAGGCTAGCGAGCTTCATCGGCGCGAATCGAAGTCACCTCGCCGTCATCAAGCAGACACGCCGGCAAATCGAGATTCAGGTCGCGGGCGTTCGGGCCATCACCTCGGTCGACAAGCACGGACAGCCCGTCTACGGGGAGAATCACAAGCTTCGCATTCTCATCCCAGCCAACTATCCGTTCGAGGGTCCGCGCCTGGTTCCTCTCACCGAAGTCTTTCATCCCAACATCGCCTACGGCACCGGAGAGGCCAACGTCTGTTATACGGAGGGCTACGTCCCGGACGGCGACGACACGTTTTCCTACATGATCTATCAGTGGCTTCGCATGGTTCAGTACCGTCGCAAAGGATGGAACCTGCAGGAGCCGCACCGTCACCAGAACGAAGTTGCCAGCCGGTGGCTCGAAGAAGTGCTTAGAGGCCCGCGCTTGAAGCACCTTCTGCCCGTCAAGCCGGTTGTCGATTTCTATTGGGCCTGAGCGTTCATATTTCGTCGTAAGCATTGAACACTGGTTAGGGGTGAACTATCACTTCCAAGCCGCAGATCAGTGTCGCCAAGGAGTTCGCCGAGGGAACGACGTTCGTCGTCACGCCGCCCGCGGTCGTCGCGGGTGAGGAGGTCCTCGTACGATGCTCCGAAGGGGCCTTGAAAGGGATGCTGTGGCACGCCCTTCGCGGCCTCCCGCGAAAGGAGGAGGGCGGCTCGATCGATTCCAACGACGCTCGCGAGGTGAAGGGGTATCTCCTCGGGCAGGTCGAGTTCGCGAACAAGCGGCGCGTCGTTACGATCAAGGAGATCGTCCAACTCCCTTTCAATGAGCAGGACGCGGGAGACGCCGCCTACTTCAACGCACAGGACCGTGCCATCCTCGAGAAGAAGCTCCGTTCGCGGCCGTCTCTGCAGCTCGTCGGCAACTATCATAGCCATCCCAATCACGAGATCAAACTGTCCGACCAGGACGTCGTTTACCTAAGTCAGTACCTTCCCGAAAACTATCACGTGGCCGCCATCGTGGGCCCGCGCGAGCCCGCGGTCGGGTTCTTCCTTCGAAACGAGCAGGGGGCATACACGCCCTGGCAAGAGCCGGTTGGACGCACGAGGTATACGCGGGCGAACGATGTGGAGTCCGGTTTCGCGTGGAAGCCCGACATCGAGGTGGTGGATGCCGGGGGTGGCAACATCACCTACGTGCAGGGTAAGCGGACGAGCCGAAAAGCGGTCTGGTGGTCGGTGGGTCTTGCGGTGGTGGCGGTGGCCGCGGCGGCGTTTATGCTCCTGCAACGAAGCAGCCCGGTCATGGGAGTCGTGCCGACGCAGGTCGATCTGACATCGTCCGGTGAGCAGAGCAAGACCATCGAGCTGAAGCTCGACCGCAAGGGAGAGTACACCTTCATCATCGTGCAGACCGAGGACCTTCCACCGTGGCTGGAAATTGCGCCCACCAAAGGAAG
>DASPGQ010000649.1 GCA_035620555.1 Vicinamibacteria bacterium | reverse complement strand
TGACTCCACGCCGCCGAGACTCGGTGCCACGCGAATCAGACAAACTGCGTTCGAGAAGCGCTTGGCCTCTTCGAGTCCTCCATCGATCTCGAAGCAGACGACGCCCCCGCCGGCCCGCATCTGTCTGCGCGCGAGCTCGAGCTGAGGATGAGAGGGATGAAACGGGTAATGCACCGCCCTTACCTTGGGGTGGTTGCCGAGAAACTCGGCGACCGCCATTCCGTTTCGATTGTGCTGCTCGACCCGCAAACCGAGACTCTTGATCCCTCGAATCAGAAGGTAGCCGGCGTGCGGGCCCAGGTTGCCTCCGAGCACGCGAAGGTACGATTTCGCTCGGTCCACGATCTCCCGCGTTCCGGTGAGAACGCCGGCGAGAACGTCGGAGTGGCCCCCGAGGTACTTGGTTGCCGAATGCAGGACGCCGTCGGCACCGAGCTCGTGTGGTCGGGTGTTGAGAGGCGTCGCGAAAGTCGAGTCGATGAAAGTGAGAACGCCCCTTGACCGGGCGATCCGCGCCACCTTCTCGATGTCCACAAGTTTGAGCGTCGGGTTGGTCGGGGACTCGATGTAGACGACGCGCGTCTCGTCACGCAAAGCGCGCTCGAAGCTGGCGACGTCAGTGGCATCGAACCAGCCGACGGTAACGCCGTACCGCGGCAGGATCTCTCGCGCGAATCGATAGGAGCCACCGTATATCTCGCGCTGGAAAACTACGTGGTCTCCCGCTCTCGAATGCGCAAGAAGCGTGGTGGTAATGGCCGCCATCCCCGAGCCGAAAACCGCTCCCGCTTCGGCCCCCTCGAGATCGGCAACGATCGCTTCCGCGACCGAGAGCGTGGGATTTCCGTAGCGGCTGTAGAACGTATCGGCCTTCGTCTCCTCGAGGAAGATCTGCTCGTCCACATCCTTGGACTCGAAGGTAGCGGTGAGATGAATGGGCACGGCGACGGGTCGATTCGTTCTTGGTCCCTGGGACGGTCCATGGATGGCCCGGGTAAGCTGGCTGAGCTGTTCGCGTTTCATTTTTTCTTCCTTCGCTGGCTCGACTGGCTTGGCTGGCTGGGTTGGCAAGTCGCGCAATAGTAGCTGGTGCGTCCGCCTTGAACCACCCGTCGGATTCTTCGGTCGCATCGCGAGCAGGGCTCGCCCGCACGTCCGTAGACGAGAAACGAGTTGGGCGCACCTTCAAAAAGATAGAGGGGGCGCGAGCGATACCGGCGGATCTCCGTCCGGAGGGTTGTCTTTACGGAACGCGTGAGAAGACGCGCCTCGTCTCGCGACAGGGAGCGCGCCGCCCGGCTCGGGTGGACGCCCGCGAGAAAGAGGGCCTCGGCTGCCTGGATGTTTCCGATCCCTGCGATCTTCTTCTGATCCATCAGGAACAGCTTTATCGCCCGATGCGATCTCCGGAGAAGTGTATGGAGATAAGTGTGCGTGAATGCGCTCGAAAGCGGCTCGATGCCGAGGCTATCCACTCTTCTTTGCTCGCGCTCGTCCAGCAAGCGGAACTGCCCCAGGCGTCGCGGATCTTTCAGCACGACTCGTCCGCCGTCGGAGAGCCGCAGCTCCACGCGCGTGAATCGAGGCAAGGGATCATCCGTCGGGAGGTAAACGAACTGCCCCGTCATTCCCAAATGGGCGAGCACGCCAGGGCGATTCTCGCCAAACCCGAGAACGAGGAATTTGCCTCGCCTCTCGACCGATTGCGTTTCCGACCCGCGGAGCGCAGTCTCGAATTTCCGACGAGGCACCCCGCCGCGAATCCGCGAATCGGGCGCTCTCACGGCGTCGATCTTTCTGCCCAGGAGCCATGCCTCGAGACTCTCGCGAGCAATCTCGACCTCGGGTAGCTCAGGCACGTTTCAACCAAGCGGCGAGGCCTTGCCAGTGCTGGAGCATGGCCTCGTAGCTGTAATGAGCGTTTCTCCCGCTCGGATTGGGTAGAACGAACAGAGGCAAGCCGGCGAAGCGTTCCCTTCGAAGCCCGCAAGCGATCCCGTGCGGCGCCGGCCGATCCCAAAGCTGTCTCAGCACGGTCAGGCCCACCGGGGCGACGAGCCCGGGCCGATGCCGGCGAAGTTTCCGTGCGAGGAGCTTTCGTCCTTTCGCGTAGTCGGAAGGGCTGAGATCCGAGCTCGAGCGCGAGGCTCTAGCGACGATATTCGTGAGGCCGATGCCGAACTCGGGAAGGCGATGGTCTTCTTCGTAGCTCAACCGACTCGGCACGAGCCCGGACTCCCAGAGTAGATTCCAGAACTTGTTGCCCGGGCCAGCAAAATGATGGCCTCTCTCGGCGGAGCGCAAGCCTGGATTGATTCCGACGAGAACGACGTCGAGGCCGGGACCCAGGTAATCGGGAAGCATGCCGGAATCAAGATTACCGCAATTGCGAGCCGATGCCGTCCTGTGGCACAAATACTCGAGAAAGGAACCTGGATGACGTCTCCCCGTGCCTTTTGGATCCTGTTGTGCGTCTCCGCGGCCCTCGGTCACGCAAATGCCGGCCCCTCGACTCCAACCGCTCCGCGCGAGGAGCCGCGGGAGCCCGTCCAGCTTCTCGTCGAACCGGAAGCACTCACGCTCGATGTCGGCGAGAAAGCGCAGATTTCCGCCACGGTGAAGGATCGAGACGGCAAGGTTCTCGAAAGCGTTACCGTCGTCTTTTATTCACGCGCGATGGAAAGCGTCGGAATCGATCCCGCGACCGGCGTCGTCGAGGCCTTTCGGTCGGGCGAGCACGTCGTGGTCGCCATGGTTCCCGCGTTCGAAGGCCGCTTCGATCACGCGAGCTACAACTTCTACGACGAGGAGCTTCTCACCGTCGACATCCCCGTCAAAGTTCCGCACCCGCCGGTCGAATCGCTCGCCTTCACGAAATTGCCCCAGACGTTCTATGCGGGGACCAGGGTGCGGCTCGAGACGAAGGTCATCGACAGGACCGGCGTCGAGCGCGGGGATGTTCCGGTGCGCTTCGAGAGCCGCCATCCCGACATCGCGGCGGTGAGCGACGTGGGCGAGCTCGAAATCCGGAAGCCTGGCCGTGCGACCATCGTTGCCAAAGCCGAAGCGACGGAGACGTTCACCACCATCGACATCGTTGCCGACCCGGTCGCGTCCCTCGACCTGAGGGCCAGTGGGAAGGAGGGTCGCACCGGCGACGTCATCTTCTTCGAGGCCATCGTTCGGGACGCGGAAGGGCACGGGGTCCCGAGCTACCCGGTTCAGCTCGCGACATTTTCCCGTCCTGATCCCACGATCATCTCCGCCGGCGCCGCCGCTTTCATCGACCCCGATGGCGCCTTCGTCGCCGAGCGCGCCGGGCTTCATACCATCATCGCCGTAGCCGGCCCCCATTCGGCTCGCGCGACGGTCGCGATCCGGCCACGCAATCTAGGCAAGGAGGTCGAGGTCGTTGGCCATGGTGCCGTACGGGATCGGCATTCCTCCGATCTCTGGGTGTGGGAAGCGCCAAACGGCAGGGACTACGCGATCACGGGCACCTGGGGCGCCGACGGCCATGCCTATTTCTGGGACGTGACCGAGCCCTCGAACATCCAGCTCGTCGACACCGTACGAGTCGACGCGCGCACCGTCAACGACGTCAAGGTGTCGGAGGACGGCCGTACCGCCGTCATCAGCCGTGAGGGGGCCTCCGACCGCAAGAATGGGCTCGTCATCCTGGACGTCAGCAACCCCACCGATGGCGTGCGCATCGTCGCTCGCTATGACGACCAGTTGAATGGCGGGGTGCACAACGTCTTCATCGCCGATAATCATGTCTACGCGCTGTCCAACAGCCGTCGGTACGACATCATCAATATCGAGGACCCGCAGCATCCCTACCGTGTCGGCCGCTTCGAGCTGACTTCCAAGGGCCATAGTATCCACGACGTCTGGGTGGTCGACGGCATTGCCTACTCGTCGAACTGGCATGACGGGGTGGTTGCCGTCGACGTCGGAGGCGGAGGCCGAGGCGGCGCGCCCAACCATCCCGTAATGCTGGGAAGCTACGCCCATCCGAGCGGGTGGAATCACGCCGCCTTTCCCTATCGAAGCAAATCGACGGGGAAGTTCTACGTCTTCGCCGGGGATGAGGCATTCCCTTATGACTTCGATCTGGAGAGCAGTTTGCCGATTCGCGCCGCCGGGTGGATTCACGTCATCGAGTGGGACGATTGGAACGAGCCGAGGGAAGTGGCTCGATTTCAGGTCCCCGAGGCGGGAACCCACAACCTCTGGGTCGAGGACGACGTCTTGTATGTCGCCTACTATAACGGCGGACTTCGCGTCGTGGACGTCTCCGGCGATCTGCGCGGCGATCTCTACAAGCAGGGCCGTGAAATCGCGTTCTGGCATCCCTACGACCCCGAGGGATTCATCAAGAACGCGCCGTTCGCCTGGGGCCCGCAGCCCTACAAGGGCCACATTTTCGTTGCCGACTTCAACTCGGGTCTCTGGGCGGTAAGGCTCGTTGATCCCGAAAAGCCGCGCTTCATGGGAGAGACGCATTGAGTCGCGCCACGCACCTCGCGCTCGCCGTCGCCTTCGCCTGGCCGGCTGAGATCGCGGCGACGACTCCTTCTCGTAACTACTACGTCTATGTCTGTGCCGAATCGGACGACACGGTCCACAAGCTCCGCTACGGTCCGGGCGGGCTCCAGGAGATCAAGAAGATACCGGTTGGTAGTTTCCCCGCGGAAACCGAAGGCCCGCATGGCATCAGCGTGTCTCCCGACAAGAAGCATTGGTTCGTTTCGATCGCTCACGGTATGCCTTTCGGGTCGATCCACAAGTACGAGGCCGAGACCGACGAGTGGCTGGCCGACGTGCCCGTGGGAATGTTCCCCGCCACCATGGCTGTATCTCCCGCGACGGGTCTTCTATTCGTCGTGAACTTCGATCTCCACGGCGATATGAAGCCAAGCACGATCTCCGTGGTGGAGACGAGCACGATGCTCGAAGTGGCGCGCATCGACACCGGGACCATGCCCCACGGCGCGCGAATGAACGGGAAGGGAACGCGGCTCTATTCGGTCAACATGATGGACGACAACCTCGTGGAGGTCGACGCGCTCGCGTTCGAGGTGTCGCGAACGCTGTCGCTCGCGCCGGAAGGCAACCACGAGGGACACGACGCCGCGCACCCATCGAGCGCGGTGAAACCCACTTGGAGCACCGTCCCCACCGCGGATAGCAAGCTCTATGTCGCGGGGAACGGCAACCATACGATCTACGAGATCGACCTTCCGGCGTGGCGAGTCTCCCGTACTTTCGACGCGGGGGCGGGGATGGGACCCTATAACCTCGAGGTCACTTCAGACGGCAAGGTACTGCTGGCGACGTACAAATCGGGCGCCCACGTCGGAATCTGGGACCTGCCCGCGGGCAAGGAACGGGCTCGCATCAAGACGACGCGCACGGTACCGCACGGAGTCGCCGTTTCCGACGACGACCGTTACGCCTTCGTGACGCTCGAGGGCGTGGGCGGCGAGCCTGGAACGGTAGAAGTCTACGACCTCGCGACCGACGAGCGCGTGGCCCAGGCGGACGTGGGTAAACAGGCCGGAGGCATTACATTCTGGAAGGGAGAGCCATGACGACTTTACGCTTTACGTTTCTCCTCGCCGTACTGGCCTCGCCCGCCGGGGCGCAGGAGCCGTCCGAGCTCGTGGTCGAGCCCTCCGAGCTGACGCTCGAGGTCGGCGAGACCGCGCAGCTCGCGGCAACCGTTCGGGACGACGACGGAAACATCGTCGATCGTCCCGTCGTCTTCTACTCCCGACGCCGGCGCTCGGTGAGCGTCAACCCCCAGGGCTTCGTCGAAGCCTATCGAGCCGGGGAGCACGTCCTCGTGTGTATGGTACCCAAGGACCCCGAAGACCTGGATCGGAGTGCGGAAGCCCTTTTGACGGTGGAGATACCGGTCACCATTCCGAACCCACCGGCCGCGTCGGTCGCCTTCGTGAACGTTCGTTCGGTCTTCTATGAGGGCACCGTGGTCCCGATACTGACGGAGGTCATCGACACTTCGGGCGTCACGAGGACCGATATCCCCGTCAGGACGGAAAGCAGCGATCCGACCGTCGCAAGCATCGAGGAGGCCGGCGCTCTGGCGCTCCATCGTACGGGTCGGGCGCGTCTCACCGCTCATGCGGAGGATGTCTCGGGACACCTCGACATCGAGGTCGCTGAAAACCTCGTGGACCGGTTCGAGCTTGCGGCGGATGCCGACCGGGCGCGCACCGGAGACGTCATCCTATTCGAGGCGAAAGCGTTCGACCAGAGAGGAAACGCCGTCCCGGATTTCCCCGTTCAATTCGCGACCCTGGCGCGAGCCGCAAACGGTATCGTCGCCCCAGGCGCCATGAGCCAGATCGACGAGGACGGTGCTTTCGTTGCCGAGCGGGCCGGGTTTCACACCGTCGTCGCCGTCGCCGGCTCCCATACGGCGCAGAAGACCATCGAGATCGTCCCCCGAAACGTGCGCAAAGAGATCGAGGTCGTGGGACAGGGCGCCGTTCGGGATCGTCACACGTCGGACTTGTGGGTCTGGGAAGCTCCGAATGGCCGGGACTACGCCATTACCGGAACGTGGGGCGCCGACGGGCACGCTTATATCTGGGACGTCACCGAGCCGAGCAACATCGTGCTCGTCGACACCGTTCGGGTGGATGCACGAACGGTGAACGACGTAAAGGTCTCCGAGGACGGACGCGTGGCGGTTATCAGTCGCGAGGGTGCGTCGAACCGAAAGAACGGCCTCGTGATTCTCGACGTGAGCAACCCGAGCGACGGGGTCCAGGTCATCGCCCGCTACGACGATCAGCTCAACGGCGGTGTCCACAACGTCTTCATCGCCGACGGGCACGTCTACGCGCTCTCCAACGGCAGGCGATACGACATCATCAGTATCGAGGACCCCAAGAACCCGTATCGCGTCGGGCGGTTCGAGCTCACCACACCGGGGCACGGCATCCACGACGTCTGGATCGACAAGGGAGTCGCGTACTCGTCGAACTGGCACGATGGTGTTGTGGCCGTGGACGTCGGGGGCGGCGGCAAAGGCGGGGCTCCGAACCATCCCGTTCTGCTCGGCAGTTATGCCTATCCCAGCGGCTGGAATCATGCCGCGTTCCCATACCGGAGCCAGTCGACGGGAAAGTTCTATGTGTTCGCCGGCGACGAGGCGTTTCCTTACCCCCAGGACGAACGGCCTGGCGCTCCCGAGCGAGCCGCTGGCTGGATCCACGTCATCGCGTGGGACGATTGGGGGAACCCCAAAGAGGTTGCCCGGTATCAGGTGCCCGAGGCCGGCACCCACAATCTCTGGATCGAGAAAGACATCCTCTATATCGCCTACTACAACGGTGGATTACGTGTCGTCGACGTCTCGGGCGAGCTGCGAGGAGATCTCTACAAGCAGGGCCGCGAGATCGCTTACTGGCACCCCAACGACCCGGAGAGCTTCAGGCCGAACGCCCCATTTGCCTGGGGCCCGCAGCCGTACAAAGGTCACATCTTCATCGCCGATCACCATTCGGGACTATGGGCGGTGAAGCTCGTCGAGCCGAAGGAGCGCTTTTTGGGCGAGCCGACCAACTAGTCGAAGTCAGTTCGAGCTACCACAGGGGCCGCAGGTGTCGCCGTGTCCGCGGTGACCCGGCCAGGCGTCCGGTGCAATCGAAAGCGTCCGGCCCTTGTGACACACGAGGATGTGGTTCGACTTCGCCGGATCCCGGTAATTGCATTCCCCCGCCGTGTTGTCGCCGTCATCCTCGAGCTCTTCCTGGAGCTTGATCTCGTATGCGAAGACGTCCTCAGCCTCGAAGACGCCCCTCACGTGGACTCTGTCCCCGGAGTGGATGTCTTCGAGTGTCAAGCTCCGATTGCCCTTGCGGATCGACGTCTCGCCGGCCCGGGTAACGACATGGTGCCCATTGACCTCGAGAGAGCCGGTCATCGGGTCCTCGGCTGAAGGCACGTATATGCTGCGAGCAAGCCCTTCGAGCTCGACTCCGTCGGAGCCCTCATGGTCTATACCGGTGCGCCGTTGCTCGACGACCACGATTGAATCGCCGACCATCTCGACGACGATGTCGATCTCCTGATTCGGCTTGACGGCGTCGAAGTAGATGCGCTCGCCTATGGGATCGCCGTTTTGGTCGACGAACTCCAAATAGAACGCCTCGGGAAGCCCCCGCAAGGTGAACGTGCCGTCCGCCTTGACGTCGACGCTCGCGATCTTAGTCAAGTTGGTGTCGAGCACGTTTACCGTCATCCCGGCGAAGTCCGACTGTGCCGCCAGGATCCCCTGCGCCTTCAGTGAGCTCGTCCCCATTGTCGCTCCGGAGGGGGGCGCGCCCTGAAATCGACCGGTGAGTGTGGCTCCGTCCTCTCCGTCGAAACCGGAGAACGGTGCGGTCGGGTTGAAGTCGCATCCGAAAAAAACCAGTATCAGGAGCGCTCCGGCAGCGGCCGTCCAGGATGCTCGTCCGTACATGGGTACACCTCTCTTGCTCGCTCTGGGGGAAGAGACGAAGATTTTTCGGCGCTTTTCCTGCAGTTTGGCACGGGCAGGAAAAAGCTCACACGATCTTGATCACAGCCCTTCAGAAGGTGAATCCGGCCACGAGCTTGAGCTCGGGCGTGTCCCCGAGCCCGAGGCGGGCCTCCAGGAGATAACGCCTGGGCACCCCCCACTCGACGCCTCCCACGAGGTTGAGAACGGGCGCGACGTCGAGACCGTTCGCCCGTCCCACCCCGCTCGTTACGTCGATGAAATTGACGCCCAGACCCCCGCCGGCATAGGGACGTACGGCTCGGGCGGCGAACAGGTAGTGGACGTCGATATTGGCAGCGGCGAGGGTGACGCCATTACCGAGCCCGAGCTCGAAGCTCGGCTGGAGCCGTATTCGCGGGCCGAGCCGTCCCGCATCGATGTGAGCGCCAAAGTTGAACTGGTCGGGGTTCACGTTGATACCTCCACGCAGGCCGTAGGAGCGAACGCCGAGCTCCTGGGCGAGGAGGGGGGTCGCGGCGAGGGTGCCCGCGAGAAGACCGAGACACAGATGACCAGGCTTCATCGCCTACTCCTTGTTCAGTTGTCCAGGGATGATTTCAGGCTAACAGGGGCGATCGGGCTCGGTCAACAGCAAGGTTTTGTCCTCGAGAGGCGAACGTGAGACGGTCAACTCGGCGCGATAACGGCCATCCCCCCGGCAACCTGAATGGCGCCCGGCACGTCGTCCACACCGAGAACGACGTGGCCCTTGGTAGTGACGTAGACCGAGTCGATATTGATGCCCGCTTCGGACATGACGAGCGCGACGTCGCCGAGCATCCCCGGCTCGTCGAGACCTTGACGATCACGATGTCCCGCTGAGCGTAGGCGAAGCCCGCACGTCGCAGCGCCGCCGAGGCATCTTCCGCGTCGTTGGTGACGAACTGAACCACGGTCTCCTCGACACCGCTCGAGCCCTGGATGGCTTCGATGTTGACCTCGGCATCTCCCAACGCGGTTGCGAGTCGAGCGAGCGAGCCCGGCTTGTTGGCGAGTGTGACCTTGAACTCGATGGTCATCGTACCTCCCTCGGTTCCCCGTATTCTCGGGTGACCGCACGACTTCGTCAAAAAGACCGGGGCGCTCGCTGGTGGTGGCCGAGAACCGGGTGGGGTTTGTAGGGTGCCTCCAGCCTTTCGATGAGCGCGTCGTCCAGCTCGATCTCGACGGCTTCCACCAGCTCGGTCATTTGCTCGAGCTTCGTGGTACCGACGATGGGAGCGTCGACACCCGGAACGGTCAATACCCAGGCGAGCGCGACCTGAGCGGGCGTCTTGCCCAGCTCTCTCGATACGTCGACGAGCGCGTCGAGAACGTCCCAATCCTCGTCGCGAAAGTACATATCGTCGGCGAAGGGATCGCCCTTTGCCCGCCGGGTATCGCCCTTGCCCGCCCGGCGACGATTGCCAGCGAGGAATCCGCGCGCCAGAGGACTCCAGGGAATGATTCCCACCCCCTGGTCGAGACAGAGCGGTACCATCTCGCGCTCTTCCTCGCGGTATACGAGGTTCAGGTGGTTCTGCATCGAGACGAAACGATGGGTGCCACGGGCGTCCGCGAGGAAGAGCATCTTGGCAAGCTCCCAGGCCGCCATGCTGCTCGCCCCGAGATAGCGAACCTTGCCGGCACGGACGAGCGAGTCGAGCGACTCGAGCGTCTCCTCCATCGGGGTGTGATGATCGAGCCGGTGAATCTGATACAGGTCGATGTAGTCGTGACCGAGGCGACGCAAGGAAGCGTCACAGGCCGCGAGGATGTGCTTTCGCGACAGGCCCCCTCGGTTCGGAGCGTCCACGAGCGGGAAGAAGCACTTGGTAGCAAGAACGTAGTCCTCCCGGTCGGCGAGTTCTTTCAGGATCTTCCCCGTGACCTCTTCGCTGACGCCCTTCGAGTACATGTCGGCGGTGTCGAAGAAGTTGAACCCCAGCTCGAGCGCTCTGCTCAAATGTGCTCGCGCCTCTTTCTCGCCGAGGATCCAGGGCCGCCAGTCGGGGTCCCCGTACGTCATGCAGCCGAGACCCAGTCGGGACACCTCGAGCCCGCTCGTTCCCAATCGCGTCGTCTTCATGGCTCGTTCCCCTCCGTTTCCGGCGCTCCCACCGGCTTCCCAAAGAACATCAGCACGGCCAGGAGGGTGACGCTTCCGAGGAGAATCGAGATCCACGGGGAGAGTCCGTAAGCGGTGGGGATGTCGCCGAGGAGCATGCCCACGATCGCCACCAGCATGGCATAAGGAAGTTGGGTGCGAACGTGGTCGATGTGATCGGACGCCGAGGCCATGGAGCTCAGGATCGTCGTATCCGAGATCGGCGAGCAGTGGTCCCCGAAGACCGCCCCCGCCAGCACCGAGCTGATGACCCCCACGAGGATCGTATCGACCCGGTCGGGAGGAAGGCCGGCGCTGGTTCCGAGAACGCTCGCCAGAGGGATGACGAGAGGCATCATGATGGCCATGGTCGCCCAGCTCGTGCCGGTCGCGAAGGCCATCGCCGCCGACACCACGAAGGTGAGCACCGGGAGCCACGCCGGGTTTAGAGTACCTTCGAGTATCTGGACCAGGTAGTCGGCCGCCCGTAGCTCCGCCGTGGCGGCACCGATGGACCAAGCGAGGACGAGAATGACGATCGCCATCATCATCGATTTGAGCCCCCGGATCCAGGCGTCGAATGCCTCGGCCAGGGTCAAGATTCTTCTCGCGACGGCGAGTCCAATCGCGACGGCACACCCGGACAACGACGCCCAGAGGAGAGCCACGTAGGAGTCCGAAGCAGCGACGATTTTGCCGATTTCCGTCTCGCCGGGGGCGGCCTGGATTCCCGTGTAGTAGATGCCCCCGAGGCCCACGACGAGGATGGTCGCGATCGGGGCGAGACCGTTCACCCAGCTCGTCGGGGTCTTGGTGTCGGATGGGTCGTCGAGAGACTCGGTCACCGGCTGCGCCCCGTCGCGGATCACCTTTCCTCCGAGACGTGCCCTTCTCTCGGCGCGGAGCATGGGACCAAAGTCGCGGTCGGAGAAGCCGACGAGAAAGGCGAAAACCATGGCGAGGATGGGATAGAAGCGATAGGGGATGGTGCGAACGAACATGGAATAGGCGTCTTCGGGCGAGTCGATGATTCTCAGACCCTGGTCGATGAGCCCCACTTCGTAGCCAATCCAGGTCGAGATCAGGACGGTGCTCGCGACCGCCGCTGCTCCCGTATCCACGAGGAACGACAGCTTCTCGCGAGAGATGCGAAGCCGGTCGGTGATGGGACGCATCAGGTTCCCGCGCACCAGAACGTTGGCGTAGTCGTCGAAGAACATCACCAAAGCCATGGCCATGGTCGCCACCTGCCCGCCCCTCGCGTTGGTGGCGTAACGGGTGATGAGCTCGGCGATACCTCGCGCTCCGCCGTTTCTGCTGATGACGCCGACCATGCCGCCAAACAGAAAGCTGAAGATCACGATCTGCGCTTGGCTCGTCGTGGTGATCGCGTTCACGAGGAAGTGGGTCACGACGGCGAAGAACCCCGAGAGCGGGTTGTAATCCCTGACGAAGAATCCCGCGAGCCAGATTCCCGCGAAGAGCGAAAGGACGACCTGCCGGAACGCGAGCGCGAGGGTGATGGCGAGGACGGGCGGAAGGATGCTGAAGAAAGCAGGGATGGCTCTTACGGTGAGCTCGGCAGTGAGCGGCCCATCGACGATGCGCAGGAGGTGGCGCCCGCTCGAAGGAACGACGGCATCCTCGATCTGGAGTTGTCCGTCCTCGAAGGGTGCTGGCACGGCGGAGAATCCTTCGAGCTCGGGAGTCCCACCGTAGCCCTGAACCGCATTTCCTTCCGAATCCGTCGCGCGAACGGTGAGCTTGAAGGGAACGCCCGAGAGGACGAGTCCGGGAGGGTCGACCTCGAGCTTCTGGGGAACGGCGGGTTGGGCCTCGAGGGTGACGGCGGCGAGCAGGGCGGAGACGAACGCGCATCGACGCATGGCGCGCCATGATAATGGCTCCCGGGGCACTACGCTAGAATGCGGCCCGTGAAGGATTGGGTCTCGTTGACGGATGACGAGCTTCTCGGACTTCGTTTTCGTGACCTCGAGCTCGACGTGGCTTCTGGCCTGCTCTCGAAGGCGCTATCGTCTCTGTCCCGCGAGCTTTCCCGGCGTGATATCGAGTTCCGTCCGCACGTTTGGCTGGGCGAGGAGTGGTTTTGTCCCGATGGCGTTCCCGGCTTCGCCGCCCCTTTCTACCTGGCACATCCGCGACTCATGCAGCTCGAAAGACGTCAAATGTTCGAGGTGGAGGGAGGAACTTTCCGGAGCTGCCTGCGACTGATGCGTCACGAGACCGGGCACGCGATCGACAACGCCTATCGGCTTCGGCTGCGACGGCAACGGCGTCGCCTCTTCGGAAGCTCGGAGCAAACCTATCCGGAATTCTACGCGCCCCGGCCCTTCTCGAGGCGGTTCGTGCGTCACCTAGAGTTCGGTTACGCGCAGGCACACCCCGACGAAGACTTCGCCGAGACGTTCGCAGTGTGGCTGGATCCGAGGTCGCGGTGGCGGGAGCGTTATCAAGACTGGCCGGCACTCGAGAAGCTCGACTACATGGACCAGCTCATGAAGGAAGTCGCGAGGCGGGAACCGCTCACCAACAATCGGCGAACCCCGGAGAAGCTCGCGTCGCTCCGACGCACCTTGAGAACGCACTACCGGCGAAAGAAACGACGGTACCAGGTCGATTTCTCTCAGCACTACGACGCCGACCTCCACCGCTTGTTCGGAGAGAAGGGCAGACGCTCGGCGTCTGAATTTCTACGACGTCATCGGACCGCGCTTCGGCACCAGGTGTCCCGGTGGACGGGAATCCATGGCTACACCGTGGATCAGGTGTTGAAGGACTGGATCGCTCGTTCCCGGGCGACGGGGCTCCGTGTGTCGGGGAACGAGCACCGCGTGCTCAGGGAGGCGACGACGGCGCTCACAGTCCGGGCGATGCAGTATCTGCAAAGCGGGCACTACGAGGTCGCGCTTTAGAGCTCGAGCCACTCGATTTCTCCGTGCGGGGCCGGAGGAGGAGGTCCATCGAGGACGTCCTGAAGATACCGCGGGAGGCGGAAACTCGAGGGGTACAGATCGGGAACCAGGGAGCGGAGCTCACCGTCGAGGGCCTCGGCGCGCGCCATCAAGGATTGGCGTGGAGCTCGCTGGAAGTCGACCGAATCCGAGGCCAGGAGGAAAGCATAGGAGCTCGCGAACGATTCGATCGCGGCCCGGTGGCAAACGACGTTCGCGAAGTGGCGCATGAGCCCCCGCCGTATCCACCACACCGGCATATGAGGTCGGGCGAGCTCCCCGAATCCACCCACAATCCCTCCAACGCGAAGGGCGTTCTTGGCGAGGGGAAGAATCTTCTGGTAGAGGTCGAGCCCCGCCTCGTCGTATCCATCGAGGAGATCGAGAAGGATGACGTCGAACGAGGCCGATGAGCTTGCGAGATAGGTGAGGGCATCGTCAATCAAGATGTTCGCCCTAGAGCTTTCGAAGCTTCCTCGGTGCAGCGAGCTCAAGTGTTGCCTGCAAGCTTCGACGACGACCGAATCGATCTCCACCAGGACGACCTCGCCGACACGGGGATCGCGCAACACCTCCCGGAGGGCGAGGCCATCCCCCCCTCCGGCGATCAATACCCGTGTGGGATCGGGGTGAAATAGAAGCGGGGGAAGGGCGAAGGCCTCGTGGTAGACGAACTCGTCCATCTCCAGGAATTGAACATTGGCATCGAGAAAGAGCCCCTTCCCGAATTCCGGGACCTGGGCGATGGCGACGTCTTGAAACTCAGACCGCTGCCGAAAGATCCATGGCTCCGTCCCGAGAAGAACGTGGCGGCCTCGATGAAGGTGATCCCATGCGGCCGCGGTCCAGCTCTCGGACTTCCATCTCCTCGACATCGAGTCTCCTTTCCAGCTCGGCGAGGGCCTTTCGGGGAGACCCAGCACAGGTGAAGATATCCACCGCTGCGTATCCGTACTCGGGCCAGGTATGAATCGATATGTGGGATTCGGAAAGGAGCGCGAAGGCGGTGACGCCATGTGGGGCAAATGAGTGAGCGGTCAGGTCGAGCACGGTGAAGTCGCCGCTCCTCGACGCAGCGGCCAGGGCGTCTCGGACGTAATCCGAGTCGTCGATCAGTCGTGGGTTCCGAACCCAGAGTTCGGCGATCAAGTGTTTACCCAGAGCTACGTTCATCCCTCGGCGATCCTCCATCAACCGAAGGCCTCCGAGTGCACCCCCCGAAGAGCCTTGCGGTCGCTAAGTGAAAGGCAACATACGACGGCCGACGCGGTGTCGACCTCGACCTCCTTCCGCGAACGAGAGCCACGGACACCGAAGCGTATCATGTTATCGCTCACAGAAATAACGAAAGGCCCGAGCACGCGAACGCGCTCGGGCCTTTTGGTTTATTCCCGGCAACGCCCTACTCTCCCACAGAGTCTCCCCTGCAGTACCATCGGCGCTGGAGGGCTTAACTTCCGTGTTCGGAATGGGAACGGGTGTGGCCCCTCCGCTAGTGTCACCGGGAAACGGTTTCGAATATCTTCCACCTTCGCCCTTTCGGGCTACGGCGGACAAGGGCAACTGGGTGCGACAGTGCGTTAACGGGCATGTCTTTGCTCTCTGCAAATTCTATGGTCAAGCCTCACGGCCGATTAGTACCCGTCAGCTGAGACGATTACTCGTCTTACACATCGGGCCTATCAACCTGGTGGTCTACCAGGGGCCTTCAGGGACCTTACGGTCCGGGAGATCTCATCTTGGGGTGGGCTTCGCGCTTATATGCTTTCAGCGCTTATCCCGTCCGAACGTAACTACCGAGCGCTGCTCCTGGCGGAACAACTCGTAAATTAGAGGTTCGTCCAACCCGGTCCTCTCGTACT
>DASPGQ010000648.1 GCA_035620555.1 Vicinamibacteria bacterium | reverse complement strand
GAGGCCCTCGCGTTCGGGGCTCGGGGGGTCGTCTCGCGCAACGCGACCGGCGTTCGCTTCGCCCGCGCCCTCGACGCCGTCCTCGAGGGGCTCGTGGTCGTGGACGAGGACTTCGCCGAAGACGTCCTCCGGCCGCCGTGGCGACCACTCGGATCGGAAGAAGAGCTGACGCCGAGAGAAGTCGAGGTCCTGCAATGCCTCGCTCTCGGCCTGTCCAACAAGGAGATCGCCGCGCGACTCGGTGTGAGCTATCACACGGTGAAGTTTCACGTGAACTCGATCCTCGGCAAGCTCGGCGCCTCGAGCCGCACCGAGGTAGTGGCCGTGGCCGCCCGCGCCGGGCTGCTCACCTTCTGACCTGGCCGAACGGTCAGGTCCCTCCCCGCCCACCTTCCCGATGCGCCGTTCGGGGCAAGACGAGAGAATGAGTCAGGAGTGATGAGAATGACCACGCTGACAAGCCTCAATGACGATTTGATGAAACTTGCGGAGAAAGCCGGCGCGAGTGTCGTGCGAGTGCAGGCGCGGCGCGGGCCGCCCTCGTCGGGAATCGCCTGGTCGGCGGAAGGTCTCGTCGTCACCGCGGAGCACACGCTCGAGCGCGATGAGGATTTGGGAATCACCACGTCTTCTGGCGAGACGTACGAGGCGGAGATCGCCGGCCGCGACCCCTCGACCGGCGTGGCGCTCCTGCGAGCCAAAAAGGCCCGGCTCACCGTGCCGTCGTGGCGGGAACCGGGAGACGTTTCTTCCTCCGAGCTGGCCGTCGTCGTGACTCCTTCGCCAGCTGGAGCTCGAGCAGCCCTGACGACGATGAGTGGAGCGGCAAGCGAGGGAGAGAGCGAGCCGGGAGGCCTTCTCGGCCGCGCTCTGGAGATCGACGCGAGACCTTTTCGGGGCTTCTCGGGAAGCCTTCTGGTGGATGCCCGGGGTCTGGGGATCGGGATGGTCACGGCGGGCTTTCGCCGACGCGCCGCCCTCGTGATTCCCGTCGAGACGCTTCGCCGCGTGGCCGGGAGCCTTCTCGAGCACGGAGAGGTCCGTCGAGGCTTCCTCGGGATCGCGACCTACCCCGTTCGCCTACCCCGCCGCATCGAGTCCCAGCGCGTCGGTTTGCTCGTACTTTCCGTCCAGGAAGGAAGCCCCGCGGAGCAGGGAGGACTCTTCCTCGGTGACGTCATCCTCGAAGTCGCGGGACAGCGCATCGAATCGCCGGCGCAGCTTCTCTCTCTCCTGACGGAAGAACGCGCGGGAAAGAATCTGGAGATGCGCCTTCTTCGTACGGGGTCCGAGCAGACGATCACCGTGACCGCGGGAGTGCGGTCGTGAGATGACTCTCCCAAAGGTGGAGACCATCGGCGACGAGGAAGCCCTCGACGCCTATTCGCGCAGCGTAACCCGCGTCGCCGACGAGGTGAGCCCGTCGGTCGTCAAGGTCGCGGTGCGTGGAAGCCCTCGTCGTCGCGGCCCGGTCGCCGAAGGGAACGGATCGGGCTTCGTCGCGACGCCGGACGGCTTCATCTTGACCAATAGCCACGTGGTTCACGATGCCACCCGGATCGGGGTGACGCTGCTCGATGGCCGCAGCTACGAGGCCACCCTCGTGGGAGACGACCCTCATACGGATCTGGCCGTCATTCGGATTGGGGCGTCGAACCTTCGCTGCGCCCGGGTCGGCGACTCGGAGGCGCTCAAGGTGGGGCAGCTCGTCGTCGCCATCGGGAATCCTCTCGGTTTCCAGTGCACGGTGACGGCCGGAGTGGTGAGCGCCCTCGGCCGATCGCTACGCTCCCTCTCCGGACGTCTCATCGAGAGCATCATCCAGACGGACGCCGCGCTCAATCCCGGAAGCTCCGGCGGTCCGCTCGTGACTTCCGCGGGCAAGGTCGTCGGGCTCGCCACCGCGGTCATCAGCGGGGCGCAGGGGTTGTGCTTCGCCATACCGAGCCGCACATTCGAGTATGTGGCTGGCCGCCTGATCCGCGACGGAAGAATCGTGAGGGGGCAGATCGGAGTTCGCGGCCAGGACGTCCCGATCCCCACCCGCCTCACGCGCCACCACGACCTACCGAACACGAAGGGCATCCTCGTCATCTCGGTTCAGTCCAGCGGGCCCGCCGCGAGGGCGGGAGTTCGCGATGGCGATATCGTCGTGTCGTTCGCCGGCAATCCAGTCACGGGGGTCGACGATCTCCACCGGCTCCTCACCGGCGAACGCATCGGGGTTGCCGCAACCATCGAGATTCTGCGCGGCACGGAGAAAAGAACCCAGCAGGTCGTGCCGGAAGCTTTTTGATACTCAGTGCCGGGTCACACGAACTGTGGGCGAGTCGGGATCTCGAGCTCGGGCATGGGAGGAGCGGTGAACACGCGCCGGCACGGCTTCGCCAGCCAGCGAGCCCACTGCCGCGCTCGGCTGGTTCGCGCGCTGTCGGTAGCGAGCCCGGTGTTCGCGTACATCTGAGGAAAGAGCATCGAGATCAGCACGTAGGCCAGGCGATCGCGGACCCGGTTCGTCACCCGCGAGCGTCTCCATACCCTCGCCAAGCTGTAGAACTCGTTCCAGACTTTCTGGGTTCGATGTCTTATCTCTTCCCGGCTCATCGACGGATGGGGCAGATAGAGCTTGGGGCGCTTGTGGCGGGGAATGAGCCAGAATCGGGTGATGGGAATGCCGTCGATGGTCTCGCAGGTCGCGCCGATTTCCTTTTCCCACTGGGCGAAATCGACGGTGCCGGGAAACGGCGTGAGGGTGACGAACTGAGCGAAGTCCACTCGCGCTTCCGCGGCGAGCTTGACGGTCGAATCGAACGTCTCCGGCCGGTCGGTGGGCAGACCGAAGATGAACGACCCGAGAATATGGACGTCGTGGTCGACGAAACGGCGAAGCCGGTCCACGAGCTCGCTCCCCGCGCTGTTGAAGTCCTTGTAGACGGCCTTTAGGCCTTCCTCGGTGACCGACTCGACCCCCACGAGCGCGCCTTTCACATTGGCCCGCTTCATCGCCTTCAGATACTCCAGATCCTCCGCGGCCTCCATGGTGATCTGAGTGAAGAACACCATGTCGTGGGGGAGCTCCGCCAGTCGGTTCAACAGCTCGAAGCGCTCCGCGCGAATGGCGCGAAGCTCGGGAAGCCGTGCCCCGTTCCTGCGCTCCTCGAGCTCGATGTCCTTCTGGGTGACCGGATAGAAGTTGTCGTCGGCAAGAAGGATGAAGCGAAACCCTTTCCGCCGGAGCTCCACGATCTCCTGCACCACGACGTCCGACATGCGCTGGCGTGGCCGCTGCCCATCGGTCCGCCAGACGGAACAGAACGAGCAATGCTTCGGGCAGCCCCGCACGGTTTGAACCGATCCGATCATGTAGCGATCGGCGGGCAACATGTCCCATCGCGCCGGCAGGAAATCGTCGCCTTCGATCCGCCCGCCCTCGTAGATGTGGCCCGGCGAGCCCGCCTCCATCTCGGCGAGCACCTGGCTCCAAATCAGATCTCCGTCGCCCTTGACTACCGACGTCGCGCTCCCGTGCTCGAATGCCTCTTCGGGGTAGAGGGTCGCGTGGGAACCGCCGAAGACGACTCGAGCGCCGCGCTCTCGAGCCTTTCTTCCCAGCTCATAACCGCGCAGGGCGTTCAGAGTGTGGATTCCAATACCGACGACGTCACCCGGCCGAACCTGAGAGAAGTCGAACTCATCGAGCGTCTCGTCGACGATGTTCGGCACTCCGAAACGATAAGGGGTTGCCGCAGCCAGTACATAGAGCCACCGCGGAACGATGATCCCGATTCCGAAAGTCAGATCGTTAGGGTTCACCAGATGGACTCTCATTCAACGTCTCCGTAACGAACGCGGGGCGAACGTCAGATAGGACTGGTTTCCGACCGGACCAAGAGAGGCGAGGGTAATGGAGGCGCCCCCTTCGTGTCAACGCGCACCGCGAACGATCATTGCAGCACCGCGGATCCGTAGACGCGAAGCTCGTGGACTGCCTTGGCAACGACCTCGTCGCCATCCAGGAGCCGGAAAGTGATGGTGTATTGCCCTGGGCCGAAGTAGTGCGACTCCTGAAAGTCCCGAGTGACGGCGTCCCCGGGCTCGTAGGGATCGCAGTCCGGCTCCGACAGCGAAAAGCTGCCGTCGTCCCAGTCCCACTCCTCCGCGAGACAGTAGTAGGTGGCGGGAGAAGAGATTTCCCCCTCGAGCCGCGCCCGGAACTCCGCCCGCTTTCTGGCCCCCTGCGCCGCCGCGCCGGCCTTGATGTTCAGAATACGGGGACCATCCAGGGAGAGCTCGGGGACGTTTTCGCCGATGCCCAGCATGGCCGCAACGACCAGCCACAGCGCCATGTGCGCACCTCCAGCCTCGCAGGGTACCATTTCCGCCGCCGACCAGGAGGTTTTCTCGATGAGCTTATTCGGGCGAGGCGCTCAATGGCCGACGTCGGCCCAGCGGGAATCCCCGAGGGCGAAGAGAATGGCGTGACGGGCCTCGTGGCGCAAGACCCCCGGGCGCGCTACGTAGCGAACCACGCCCAAACTCTCCGATTCGGGTGCGACGCGGAAGCATCCATAGACGAGCAACACCGCGTGGATTCCGCTTTCGCCGCAAAAAAAGGGCGCCTCCTCGGTCGCGATCTCGAAGTGGCCCGGTGAGATGTCATAGGGGTTTCCCTCGGCCGGCGGATCCAGCCGGGCAAGGTCCTCCTGCGCTTCGAGCCACTCGTCCGCGTCGTGCCACATCGTCACGCCGCCCGCTCGGAATGGCCCCCTGCCGGAACAGGATAGAGCCAATGCGAGTAACGCCAGAACGGGCGCTCTCACGAACACGATTCGGGTACACAACACGTCGGCTTCCAAAACCGGGGCGGTCGAGGATGAGCGGGCCTGAATGGGGGCAGGCCGGGCACCCGGTTACGACCACGAAGTGCAAGACCCGTGCCTTACTCGCGACAGCTCACCTTCCCCATTTTCGCGAGTGCAGTCGCCTTCGACATGACGGGTGTGGGGAAAAGTCTGCGCCGGTGGGGGGGCTTTGAGACGTCTTGCATTCCGGGGCTTCCGGCGTTATGATCCGCGCCACGAAAACACAAACGTCTTCCTTAAGGGAGGGTCCATATGAAGAGTAAGACTGTTTTGGGTCTAGTGTGCCTGTTGCTCATCGCAGGGGTCTCTTTCGCTCAGCAAGAGGAAGAGGAAGAAATCCTGGAAGCCACGGGTGCGGTCAAGTCGGTCGCCGCCGACAAGTTGACGATCACCCACGAAGGTATGGACATGACCTTCCTCGTCAACAACGAGACGACGGTCATTGCCAAGGGTGCCAGCCACAAGATGCGCGAGGCCGAGGGCGCGGGCAAGGCGACGATGATCACCGACTTCGTGATGGAGAAACAGTCGGTCGCCATCAAGTACATCGAGGACGATGCGGGAAAACTGATGGCCAAAGAAGTTCGCGTGAGATAGCTCCGCGAATCCGTTCGATCGCCGGCTCCTTCTCTTCGATGGAGCCGGCGTTTTGTTTTACCGAGCTCTCAGGGCCGCCAGTCGACGAAGACTCGAACGCTCCGGCCCTGAAGGGGATGGAAATGGATGTCGGCGACTCCTACGACGGGCTCGCCGGGCAACCGGGACTCATAGAAGTAGTCGACGTCGTTCGCTTCCTCATCGAAGAGATTGAAGACTTCCAGCCCGAGCTGCAGGTCCCCGGGCAGGCTGCGGGCGACTCGCGCGGTCACGAACGACGAGGATGGGGAACGGACGGTGTCGTCCTCCACGAGAGGTTTCGCGCCGAAGTAGCGCCAGCGCAGACTGCCGGACCATGCTTCCAGGGCGTCGATCGTGACGCCGGCGGCGAGCACCTTCTCCATCGCGCCGGGAATGCGGTCGTCTCCATCGCCGTCGGTGAAACGGGCCCGGGTGAAGGCGACGTCGAGATGGTCGAGGTTGTGGACGACGGGAAGGAGATGAAGGCCGTAGGAGCCAGAGGACCGTCGAGGCGATCGCCACCGACGACCAGAGGCGTGACGATCGCATCATGGCAGAACGTACCGAGATGCTTTGTTTCCAGCCATGACTCGCGCCGCCCAAGCTTAGCACCGTAGTATAGAATTCGCGTCCTCACGGAGGATCTCTGTGGCCAAACTTCACGATACGAAGTCAGCCGTTTCCCGACGGTCTTTTCTCGTCGCCGGAGGTGCCGGAGCCTTCACTCTGATCTCGAAGAGTGTTCGTGGCGCGGGACAGCCCGGCCCACCTCACTTATCCACTCACGTCGCGGTCGTTGGCGCGGGCGCTTTCGGCGGCTGGACGGCGCTTCATCTCCTTCGTGCCGGTGCCCGGGTGACTCTGATCGACGCCTGGGGCCCGGGGAACTCCCGGGCGAGCTCGGGAGGAGAGAGCCGCGTGATCCGGGCCGGCTACGGCGCGGACCGGGTCTACGTCGAAATGGTCGCGCGCTCGCTCGAGCTATGGCGCGAGAACCAAGAGAGCTGGAATCGGAAGCTCTTCCACGAGATTGGGGCCTTGTGGCTTCTCGGGGAGGACGACGAGTTCGTCACCCCGTCCATGCCTTTTTTCAAAGAGCTCGGCCTGCCGTACGACGAGCTGAGCTCGACGGAAGCCCGAGAGCGATATCCTCAGATCAACTTCGAGGGAGTACGCTGGGCTCTCCTCGAGCGCCACGCGGGCTTTCTCCTCGCCCGCCAGGGGTGCCAGGCGGTCACCGAGGCGTTCATCCATGAAGGAGGCACGTTTCGTCTCGGCGCCGTCGAAGCGCCGGTGACGGCGGCGAGCGGAAGCCTGGGGAATCTTTCGCTCGGGGCCGAAGCCGTCGTCGCGGACGCCTATGTCTTCGCCTGTGGTCCCTGGCTTCCCAAGCTCTTCCCCGATATTCTCGGCAATCTCATCGCTCCCACGCGCCAGGAGGTCTTCTATTTCGGAACACCGGGTGGGGACGCGCGTTACAGCGACGAGGCCCTTCCCGCCTGGATCGCCCCGCCCTGGCGCGAGCGCGACGACCGTTTCTTCTACGGGATTCCGGGAAACGAATCGCGCGGTTTCAAGATCGCCGACGATACGCGCGGACCCGCGTTCGATCCCACGAGCGGAGATCGAAGGCCGACCGCGGAAGGGATCCAGTTCGCCCGCGAGTACATCGCTTTCCGGTTTCCCGGCCTCGCCGAGGCTCCGCTCCTCGAGGCGCGCGTCTGCCAGTACGAGGAGAGCCGCGACGGCCATTTCATCCTCGACCGGCATCCGCGCCTCGACAACGTGTGGCTCGTGGGCGGAGGCTCCGGCCACGGCTACAAGCACGGACCCGCCCTCGGCGAGCGCGTCGCCCAGATGGTGCTCGGCGAGCGTCGGGTCGATCCTT
>DASPGQ010000647.1 GCA_035620555.1 Vicinamibacteria bacterium | reverse complement strand
TTGATGTTCAAGGTCGTCCACTCCTCCGTGCCCCTGGCCCTGGGACTGCTGGGCGCCCTGTCCATCATTCGATTCCGCTCACCGATCAGGACCGGCGAGCAGCTCGTGCATCTGCTATTCCTGCTCGCAATAGGGCTTTCGCTCGGCACGGGCCAGCGTTCGATTGCCGTCATGGGAACGTTCGTTTGTCTGTTGCTGAGCACGGTCGGGAGCCTCGACGCCGGGCGCAAAACCCGCTGCTTCCGGCTGGTAGCCTCTGCCCGAGACGATGATGCGTTCGAGGATCGGGCGCGAGACGTCGTCGCGGCGGGAACATTAGAGAGCCGACAGTCGGAAAACGGAGTCGTCGCGCTCACCGCCCATCTCGAGCTTCGGGGCAGCCGAGAGTTCTCGGTTCTGATGTCCCGGGTGTTCGCCCAAATTCCGTACGCGAGGGTCTCCATTCGGCCCGTCGAAGAGGCCCTCGGTGGGTCCTGAGCCCCGTCGGTTTCGAATCGCCTCTCCGCCGGATGGCGCAGGAGGCGCGGTGCCGAGGCGCGAGGTGAAGTTCGTCTTTCGGGCGACGGACCTGGGAAAGCTGCGATCGATTCTCCGCACCAACTTCCGCCGGGCTCTCTTCGGCAACGCACCTTCGATCATCCGGAGCCTCTACTTCGACGACGCCGCACTGCGAGCTTTTCACGACAGCGTGGAAGGAGTGGGTGCCCGCCGCAAGCTTCGATTGCGCTGGTACAACTCCAATGAACACTCTCTGTTTTTCGAGGTCAAGGAGAGGGAGTTCGATCTCGTCTCCAAACGGCGTGTCGCCATCGGCTCGGACACGCCCCTCTCGTCGCTTCGGTATCGGGACGTTCTCGCGGAGCTGCGGGCGCTCTTGGAGCCGCCGGAGGGCGAGCTCCTGGCGTCCCAGGACCATCCAATCCTCATCTGCGAATATACCCGGGAGTACTACGAGGGGCCCGGCGGCCTCCGCGTCACACTCGATTTCGACCTCGGCTGGTTCGAGCAGCTCGGCGCGCTTCGGCCGCGGTGCCGTTTTGGGGTCCACGTTCCCCGCACGGTCATCCTCGAGGTCAAAGCGCCCGTCGGCGGCAGCGTCGAGATCGCTCCGCTGCTGCACCCGCTCCGAGTCGCGGTGACGCGGTCGTCGAAATACGTGGTGGGCTGCGAGCAGCTGGGCCTGAGCCGTTAAGCGAGCTCTTCGATGCGCCGACAGACGGCGGCGCCCACCTCGCGGGTCCCGAGCGAGCCGCCGAGCTCTCGAGGCGTTTCTCCCCCTTCGATGCAGCCGACAACGGCCTTCTCGATGAGCGCGCCGGCTTTCGCAAGGCCGAGGTGCTCGAGCATCAATTGCGCCGACAGGATCGCGCCGAAGGGGTTCGCGACGTTCTTTCCCGCGTACTTTGGGGCCGATCCATGTACCGGCTCGAACATCGAGACTCCGTCGGGGTTGATGTTACCCGAGGCCGCCATTCCGAGTCCCCCCTGGAGGGCGGCTCCGAGGTCGGTAATGATGTCGCCGAACATGTTGCAGGTTACGATGACGTCGAACTGAGCCGGGTTCTTGACCATCTGCAGCGCGAGAGCGTCGATGTACAGATGGTTCGACTCGATATCGGGATATCGTTCGGAAACCTCGGCGAACACGCGCTGCCAGAGGTCGTGTCCGAATCGTAGCGCGTTCGACTTGTCGCTCATCGTCACTTTGGAGCGGCCGTTATCTCGCGCGTAGCGAAAGGCGTGCTCGATGATTCGCTCGACGCCCTTTCGGGTGTTGACGTCTTCCTGAGTGGCGATCTCGTCGGCAGTGCCCTTCTTGAATATCCCGCCCATCCCCACGTAGAGGCCTTCGGTATTCTCGCGAAACACGACGAAGTCGACGTCGCGTCGACCCCGTCCCGCAAGAGGACAGAGATCGTCGTGGAGGAGTCGAATGGGTCTCTGATTCGCGTAGAGATCGAGAGCGAAACGAGTTCCGAGAAGGATGTCGCGGGCGTGTGCCATGTCGGGTACGCGCGGATCTCCGAGGGCGCCCATGAAGATCGCGTCGAAGTCCTTGCGAAACATGTCGTGGGTTCCGTCTGGCAGAGATACCCCGCTTGCCAGATACCGTTCGGCACCGAAGTCGAACTCCTTCGTTTCGACGACCTCACCGGTAACAGCGCATACGGTCTGGATGACGGCGAGCGCTTCCTTCGTGACGTCGATGCCGATCCCGTCACCGGGAATGACTGCGATTCTTCGAGTCTGCATTGAACCTCCGCGAATGCCGCGTGAAGATAGCACAGCATCGTTCCGGCAACGACCGACGGACGCACCAGCTACAGGGCTGCGCGAAACGTGCGTCGCGGGCGGGGCTCGACGATGAACGATCGCAAGCCGGGTTGCAACCCGGAGTCGACGCGAATAGGATGGTCCTGCGAGAGTAGTTGCCGAGCTTTCGGCGCGTGCCAGAATAGCTCCAGAGCCAGCACCACTTCGATATCCGGCCCGGCCCCGCGATGTAGCAGCGAGAGATGCCGACAGCCCGGTTTGTTCGAGAATCGCCTCGGAAAGGAGTGGAACCATGCGAATCGGCCGAATTCTAGCGGTCTCCCTGGGCGCGGCGTCGATCGTCCTCTCGTGCGGTGGGGGTGAGCGGACGATCGTGAAAACGTTCTTCGACGCCGTACAGGGCGGGGATGCCGACGCCGCGGCTCGTGTGTCGGTCGTCGAGTTTCCCGACGAGGTGAGCTCCTGGGAGATCGTCGAGGTGGGCCCGGAATTCGCCGAGCCGTTCCCCCTCGACACGATGCACAAGAAATTCCTCGAGCTCGAGGATGAGGTCGAAACGAAGAAGAGCGCCGACCAGACTTTCTTGGAGGCCAACCTCGAGGTCTACCAGGAGTATCGCAAGCGCACCGAGAACAATCCCGACGCCGAGCTCGAGGGAAAGCTAGCCGAGTTCAAGAGCGAGCTCGACACCCGTCTCGCGGCGCAGGACGAGCTAGAGAAGGCGCTGGAAAAGCTGCGTGAAGAAATGAAACAGCTGCGCGAGGCGGCGACGCTGTCGCTGAACACGGCCGTCAACGAACGGTATGCCGGCGAAGTGAAAGGCAAAGAGCTGCAGTTGAACATCAACGGCAAGTCCTATCGGCTGGTGCTGAAACGCTACGAGCTCGTCGACTCGGAGCGGAACATCACCCCGATCTCGCGCTGGATCATCACGGGCATCGAAGAGCAGAAGGCGTGATCTCCTCGCGGGGATCGGGCTCTTCGACGTAACCGAGCTCGATCAGACTGTCGCGGGTCGACGCCGGTAACTCGGTATCCTCGACGGCGGGGTTCCTTCTCGCCGAGGTCGCTTGCTGCCAGGCGACTGTGCGGGTGTGGAAGCTTCCGAGCTCGGCCACGAGGGGGGCGAGCCGCGTCCCGGCTTCCCGATAGCGGTCGGCCTCTTCTGCCGGATCGCGATACATATCGTAGAGCTCGCACCGCTCGGGAAACTGGAGTGCGGGGTAGTGGACGAGCTTCAGGCGGCCATTGCTGATCGCGGTGAGGTGTCGATCGTTCTGAAAGAACAGCTGGTCGTGCAGGCGCGTGTCCGTGCCCCGTACGAGGGGAAGCACCGAGCGGCCCTCGAGTCCCGGGGGAAAGTTGACCTGGGCGAGGTCGAGAATCGTCGGATAGATGTCCAGGGTCGATACGGCCGCGGCGACGCGCTCGGCGGAAGGCAGGAAACCGGGGAACGAGACGATGAGCGGTATCCGAAGCGAAGGGTTGAAGAGGTCGTGGCCGTGATCGAAGAAGTAGTCGTGCTCCCCGAGGCTCTCCCCGTGATCCGACGTGAAGACGACCAGCGTGGTCCCCGGGTGAACGCTCGAGGCGAGGGCCTCGAGAACGCGACCGACGTGCGAGTCGGCGAGCAGGATCTCGGCGTCGTACCGGTCGACGTAGTCTCCCCAGCGGGCGCCGTGGATGAACTCGTGGCGGTTCACACCGCCGTGGTATCCGACGACCGGCTCGAGCTCGGGCCCACGAGGCACGATCCCGTCGTCACGGAAGCGATCGAGAAGCTCGTCCGGGGGATCGTAGGGCGTGTGCGGGTTGACGTAGTGAAGCCACAAGAAGAACGGGCGTTCGTCACCCTCGCGGGCGAGGAAAGCTTCTCCGACGCGCGTGATCTGTTCCGTCCG
>DASPGQ010000646.1 GCA_035620555.1 Vicinamibacteria bacterium | reverse complement strand
GGGCTACCTGCTGCGAAACGCGCAGCCTTTTCTTTTGGATGCGTGGTGGATGGCCGTCTTCCCCGGCTTAGCGATGACCATTACGGTGTTCTGCATCGCGCTTTTCGCCTTCGGCGCCGAAGGCGACGCCGGCCGAGCGCTGCGTGCCCAGCGCTCGTGACGCGGGACATTCATCATAGAATGAATATCCCCGCCCATCGCGCCATCGACGATATTTTCTCGAACGTCATCGCCGTGATCCCGGCCCGAGCGAGAGCACTTGTTCCCTCGAGCTGGACGAAGTCGCGACGATCATTGAAATCGGTGAAATCCCGCTCTAGCGCAGCTCGTTTCCGATCGCGGGAGTTCCGCCTCTTCAGGCGCAACCACCGAGAGCCCGCCTAGGGTACTCGACGGATCCCGGTCCAATAGTCGAAGCCCTCGTCGCACGTGAGGATTTGCAGGACGTCGTATTGCTCCATGATGGCGACGTGCAAGCAATCCCGTCCCGAGAGTCGTGGTTGTTGGCTCGCGATAGCCCGCGCGCGTTCCACGTCCCGCTTCGTGACCGGAAACACCCGTTGGGTCAGATCGTCGAGCAGTGCGAAACAGTCGTCGATCGCCTTACGCCGTTCGATCGCAACGTAGCGGTGGATAATCTCTTGGTAGACCTCGGCGCTCGTGACAAAGGTCTCGTCGGCGTGGGAGCGAAGATATCCTTCGATCGCGTCGCGATTGGGGTGCGGTGTCCCGACGAGATTCATCGGGACGTTGGAGTCAACGAAGATCACGCCCCTTTTCGATCTCCGCGAGCATCTCGTCGATGTCGGCCGTCGGATGGCCGCACGCCAAGGCGCGCTCGACCGCCGCGATCTTCTGCGCTGGCGTCGGTCCCTTTTGACTCTCTCTCGCGCGCTCCAGGACGCGTCGCGCCCACTCGCTGAGTGTCAGCCCATCGCGCGCCGCCGCCTTTCGCAGCCGTTCGAGCTCGTCGTCGTCGACGACGATTTGAAGCCGCTTACTCATACTCATGAGTATACTACAAGTTCGGTAGGCGATGCGGGATCCGTCGGGCGACCACGTTGGAAACGTTTGAACCATGGACCCCGCGCCGGAGTCCAAACGCAAGACGCAGGTTATCGGCTAGAAGCGGCGGTCGTAGTGGGGCGCACCGGCGTTTGGTCCATAGAGTTTGTGATAAGCACGAGAGGCCAGATGTTGAGTCGGTCCGTATCGATCTCCCAACTATTGTTGATTTCTGAATGCCTCGTACCAGTTCTCGACGACGACGATCGGCGCGCTCGTCTCGCCTTTGATGTCCTGGACGACGACGAAGCGCTGTCCGTCGCGAGCCACGTCGTACGTGGTGCGGAGATTGACCCCGGTGTGCAAGACGGCATCCAGGTCATCGCCGTCGAATAACGCGGTCGGGGCTCCCACCCGAAGACCATCACGAGTCTCCACCTTCGCCACCATCAAGGTGTTGCCGGTCACGAAGAAGATCTCGTCGCCCGCACCGCTCCAGCGGGGATAGAGACCGCCTTCGACCGAGACCTGGGTCTTGTTGCCCCGCTCGGGAAACCGTTGCAAATAGACTTCGAACTCTCCGGACTCGTCCGAGACGTAGGCGAGGGTGCGGCCGTCCGGCGACAGAGCGGGGACCCCCTCTTCGAACTCCGTCTGCAAATAGGGCACCGGCTCGGCGTTTCCCGCGAGCGGGAGATACCAGAGGTCCCGCGATCTGGCGTTCGCGGACCCGGTCCCCGCGTGGTACACGAGAAAGCGCCCGTCCGGGGAATAGCTCGGGTAGGAGCCGCGCTCGACCAACCTCCGCGGATTGTCGGGAGCATCGACGGATATCGTCAGAATCTCTTCGCTGGCCCAGACGATCTGCGTCCCGTCCGGCGACCAGGAAGCCTCCTCGTCGAACTCCGCCCGCGAGGTGAGACGCATCTTGACCGGACGGTCGGTTTCGTGGAGCCAGATGTCGCCGTTCCCGTCCTTGTCGTTACCGCACACCGCCACCCGTCGCTGGTCCGGGGAGAGTACCGGATTCCGGATCCGGTATTGTGGCTGACCGATCGTTCCCAGCACGGAACCCCCGCGGTCGACCCAGACGAGCTGCTGGGCCTCGATCGGCTCCGAATCGGCGGCTTGAACCACCAGAGTCCCGTCGGAGGAGACCGAGGCGTGGGTCGCATTCTGGGCGACGAGAAAGGGCCGCCCCGTCACCGCCATGCTGGCGAGCGAGAACGGCGTCGCCCAGACATCGTCCGTCTGTCCGTCGGGGCCCGGCCGATCGAACAGGATGTGACCGGTTCTGGAGTATGCGGGAAAGTCCCCGATGGTATCCGGACCCATCTCGAGGCGGCGCGAGCTCTCTCCTTCGCGAACTTCCACGTAGGCACTCCCCGCTTCGTCAGTGCGGGCGACCAAGAGCGCGTTGGAGTCCGGCAGATAGAAGGCATGCAAGTAGTCGATACGGGGATTTCTACCGGGGACAGGCGACTCGAGCAGGAGTTGCGGCGTTCCCCCGCGCTCTGACACGGTGAACAAACGTTTCCGGTCGGAGTAAGTGTCGAATGCGATCTCCCCCCCTCTGCCCCAAGTCCCTCGCGAGAGAATTCCCTCGAGATCGCAGATCTTGACGTTCGAGCTCCCATCGACGGACACCTTCCACAGGGCGTTCCCCTGAAAAGTTACCGCCGCAGATGCTCCTTTGGCGTAGCCGACCGTTGCGCTGTCCGAGGACCAAAAGGGACTGTAAGCGCCGACCGTACCGGCGATCGGGCGAGGCTCGACCTGGTCGAGATCACGAATCCATAGGGAGTCTTCGTCGATGTACGCCACCTTCTTACCGTCGGGGGACACGGACGGACCCGACACCTCCGCTCCGATGCCCGTCGGAAGCCTCTCTGCCGGAAGGACGAATCGGCGCACCGCCCGCTCGGGCTCCGGCGCCGAGAGCCGGGACGCCAAGCCCGCCACGCCCGCGAGCATCAGCGCGCCGACGACCCACGGAAGACTCGGGCGGCCGCCGCGGCGATTCGGCTCGGCCTGACTCACCGAGCCCAGCTCGACGAGAGCCTTCCCGGATTCCACCTCCTCCCGGATCTCCCGCAGATCCGCGAGGAGCTCGCGCGCCGACTGGATCCGGTCGTCGCGCTTCTTTCGGAGACACCGGCGGATGAGCCATCCGAGCGCGTACGGGGTCGACGGCTTGAGAGCGGCGACGGGGGCCGGCTCCACCTCGATGATCCGCCCGATGATCGACTCGAGGGTCTTGCCCTCGAACGGACGCCGTCCGGTGAGCGCCTCGTACATCACGACACCAACGCTGAAGAGATCGGTGCGCGCGTCCATCGGCTCACCTTCGGCCTGCTCCGGAGACATGTACTGCGGAGTGCCGATGAGCTGACCACCTCGCGTAAGACTGGGAACGCCTTCCCGGGCCGAGACGGCGGACTCCCGCTCGTCCATCCGGGTCAGGGCGTCCGAGCTCGTATCCTCGGCGTCGCGTGCGGCCCGGGCGTTCCCGGACGAAGACGGGTCCGGGTCGATGATACGGGCGAGACCGAAGTCGAGAATCTTCGGCGTTCCATCGGCCGTCATCATGATGTTGTCGGGCTTGAGATCTCGATGGACGCGGTTCTGACAGTGCG
>DASPGQ010000645.1 GCA_035620555.1 Vicinamibacteria bacterium | reverse complement strand
GTGAATGCGGTCCAGCCGGCGATTGCCGCCACCGACAGCAAGACCGCGCCTCCGATGCATCCGAGGGTCCTCTTGCGCGACCGGGGCTTCATGGATTCATGGTCGAGTCGCTGGTTGGCCGCGACGCGCCGTCAGCGCCGGCGTAGTGGATCGCATTGAAGAGCAGCTTGAAGGTATTGTGCGGTTGGGCGCGGAACTGGGGCCGGAAGCCGATCAGCACGATGCGGCCTCGCTCGTAGCCCACTTCGGCGGCGGCGATCCGGTTGGCGAGGTGAGCTTCCCCGCGAATCCAGCCACTCTGAAGGGGGTTGGTGTTGGGATAGCGGGCGATGACGGTCACGTCCGTATAGGAAAAACCCGGAGCGAGGTCGAACGCGGCGCTATCTCCGAATACAGCGGTGGCGTTTCGCGCCATGCCGAACGCGATCGGATGACTCGGATCCACCTCGATTCGGAGCAAGGAGCCGGGGCAGGAGAATTCCTCGCCACTCAAATCCTTGACGACGTTCCGCAAAGGGATCGGCCAGGACTCGAGCGCGAGCGACGTCGAAGAATCCATGAGGACGAGCGTACCTCCTTCGCGCACGAACTCCTCGAGGTGACCGAGGCCCTCTTCTCCAATTCCGCCCTTGTACTCGGGCGGAGTCGTCTTGAAGTCGTTGCCCTCGACAATCCGCTCTCGGTCCTGGTCGCCGGGGAAGATGATGACGTCGAGCCGCTCGCGCAGATTGCCTGCCCGGATCTCGGCGTTGTGGAGCGTCTCGTACGAGAACTCATGTTCCTCCAGAACGAAACGCGTCCACCCCTCGTCCATCGAAGCGGTCCAGGGTTGATAGAGGCCGACGCGTGGCGCGGCAAGCGGGATCGTTTTGCTGTCCAGGGGCGCTTCGAGCTCGTAACCGAAGAGCCCGAGCTCCTCCGCGAGGGCGGTGACGCGGTCGTAGCGCGCGTTTTCGACGTGGAGGCTTCCCGGGGGAGAACCATCGCGAGCGGCGGTGAGCCACGAGACCCTCGCTCCCTCGGCGAGGAGTCGGTTCGTCAGCACCGCCGTGTTGTTCGGCTCGGGTCGGATCAGAAAGCCGTATTCACCCGAGGCTCCGGCGGAGCGCACCTCGCCTCGCGGCATCGGCACGGCGTCGAGCTGCGTCACCGTCGCGTCGAAAGGTTCCTCCACGCGAACGGCCTCGACGCCCATCTGGAGAGGCAGCGTCCATCCCGTAACGTCGTATGGCTGCTCACGCATCGTCCCCGCGGGGTACTTCGACGGATCCGGATGCGTCTGAATTTCGAGGATGTCCTTGGCATAGGCCCGGAAAGGCTGTGCCATCAAGACGAGGTGGGTGCCTGCCGGATAGCGACGGCCGTTGGCCTCGAAGCCTTCCTCCGCTCGATGGACTTCGACACCCGCGTAGTGGAGAAGTTCCAGCATCCTGGCCAGCTTGGCGGGATCATGCGGGTCGGGGGGAAACACGAACGCATAGGGCTTCTCGTTTTTTCCTGCTTCGATCGCCCGACGTCCCATCTTGACCTGGTTCTCGATCAGCATCACGCGGTTGTTGGCAACGGCTTCGAGTAACGCATAGGTGGCGACGAGCTCGTAATCGACGATGTCCCTTAGGGTCCATCGGCCGCCGAGCCACGGTCGAGGATAGTTGTTGCGGGGCATGACGTCGCGTGGAGCTGGAATCTTTGCCTCCGGGTTCTCGGCCAGCATCCGCTGCATCTCCCGCCGGCTCGGCTCTTTCCCCTCGGGAGGAACGCCGAGCTTGGCTTGTTCCTGCTCGACGGGTGACGCGATGCGCACGCTCGCGACCTCGGTCAAGAGTCCGACGATGTTGTGCCACCAGGCCTCCATCACGAAACCACCCTGCCACCAGCTCGTGTAGTTCGTGTCGTAGATGACGCCTTCTTTGCCCGCCTCGTGAAGGGCGGAAAAAATGGAAAAACCCAGAAGGCCATTCTCGCCCCAGATCAGCGGATCGACGTTCGGGTTGATGGGGTTGGTCCAGGGCGGGACGAAGATTCGAGCATTGGAGAAACCCATCTGATGCTCATCGAGAAACACCTGGGGAAACCAATCCTGGTAGAGGACCTTCGTCAGCAGGCGGCTTTCTTTCTGCGTGAGCATGAACGCGTCGCGGTTGTTGTCGTGTCCCGCGTAATGGTGGTAGAGCCACGGCATCGAGGCGCCCTCGTGCTCCGTTCCCTTCACCTTGTCATACCACTCGGTGACCATCACCTGACCGTCGGGGTTCATGGACGGCACGAGGAGGAAAACGACGTTATCGAGCATGTTCCTCATCCAGGGAGATTCTTCGGTCGCCAGGCGGTGGATCAGCTCGAGCGCCATCTGCGAGGAGCCGATTTCGGTCGAATGGATGTTGAGCGTGACGAGGAGCACCGCGGGAGTTGACCAGGCGAGCCGGGAAGCCTCGTCCTCACCGAGCTCGCCGGGGTAAGCGAGTCGGCGCTGCACCGCTCGGATCTCGCCGAGCCGGGAGAGGTTCGAAGGGGAGCTCACCGTCACGAGGAGGAAAGGCTTGCCGAGGGTCGTCTTCCCGATCTCCTGGCTCAGGATGCGATCGCTCGACTCGTCGGCGAGCCGGAAATACTCGACGATCCGGTCCCACTTCACGAGACTCCCGTCGGAGCCGATGGGAAAGCCCGCGAACTCCGCCGGGGTGGGGAGGCCCGCGGCGGATGACGTCCACGACGTCGCCAGGAAAACGACAGCGATCAGGACAGCACGCATGTCACACCTCGCTTATGTGGACTAGAAGTCGAAGAGGTAGGTGTACTTCACGATGAACGACCTGCCGATGACGGTTGGGTAGATGGCGCCGGTATCTTCGTCGATGCGGCTGAAGTCGGCGGTATTCCTCTGGTCGTTGTAGACGATGAACAGGCCGGTTCCACTGCGGCTGAGAAGGGCGAAACGGATGTTGGACGAAATATCCGCCGTCTGACTGTTGTACTGGATCAGTGCCGAAAGACTGGTAAGTGGAGTAAAGGAGTAGTTGACTTTGACGGGCACGAGGTCGGAAACGAAGTCTCCGCCGGGAAGGTCGACGTCGTCCCTCCGCCATCCCACACTGCCCTGGAGCTTGGCCCCGAGCTTCAGGTTCGCGGTGAGATCGAACCGTTTGAGCTTTCCATCGTAGAAGTCGCCGAACGTGTATACGGCTCCAGGATAGAGCGTGGCGCTGGGGTTGCCGTAGTACTCGAAAGACCACTGGTTCCAGGTGTAGAAGCCCGGTGGAACGACGACTCGTGTGCCGTCGGCGCCGTTGTAGATGACGAAGTCTTCCGTCGGGCGATCCTGATCGCGGTCGAGGCGGGCCCCGAACCTTCCTCCCGACTGAGGTTGGATCTCGAAGAAATGATAGTGTCCCCGCGAGGTCTGGACCAGACCGTCGAAGCCCCAGTACGCGTTCCAGGTGACATGGGGTGAAAATCTGCGAATCCAGGGATATTTCTTCGGCTGGTAATCGAGGAAGTAGCGAACCTGCGGCTTCCGAAAACCCCGGCGAGGCACGAAACCGGTGGCGGCGTTGAAGTGTTCACCCACTTCGGTGTAGCCGACATGACCGTTCCACCACGTTGTTGCGTAGTTGAGAAGGCTGCGGTACGTGTAATCGGAGCCCTCCCCGGGGGTGGTCGAGCCGGCGACGAAGCTGTACAACTTGGCGTTCTCGGTGACCTGAAGATTCGCATCCACACCATAAGCTCGGTTGTACTCCAGATAACGGCCTTCGGGACTGCTGGTCGCCTGTCGGTTGACGAAGATCCCGCCGAAGTTGGAGCGCCCCACCTCGCGCTGCACGCGAACGACCGCGAAGTTCTCTGCCGGCGCCAGCAAGGCGCCCGTCCGGTCGTTGAAGTCTTCGTCGGTCTGCATATCCAGGATGCCGATGTTGTAGCCGCCCACCTTCCCACTCATCCGGGCGCCTGCGAGGATGGGGATGGGAAGTCCCGATGAAGAAAGCCCGATCCGACGCGAGAAGAAAAGGTCGACCTCCTGGGGAGCACCGAACTGGAAGGTCTGCGCGTTCTCCAGAAAGAACGGACGCTTCTCGGGAAAGAACAAGGGGAATCGCGTCAAGTTCACCTGCTGCTCGTCCGACTCCACTTGAGCGAAATCGGTATTGACGGTGAAGTCGGCGGTCAAGTTCGGCGTCACCCCCCATTTCACGTCGACGCCCAAATCGAACTGGTTCTTCCGCTGGTCGGTCAGCGCCAGGTTGTCTTCGTCGGTTCGGCCCGCACCATAAGGGGTGACCTTCACGTCGCGTCGCCCCGGCAAATCCAATCCTTCGAGCTTCGCGGCGAGAGAGACGCGATGCACGTTGTAGCCTCGGGGAATGGGACTCAGGTAGACCTGCTCGTTTTTCCTCCGAATGTTGCGGGTCACGTTGAATCCCCAGACCCTGTTCTCTCCCGGATCGTAGCGGAGCGTTTTCAGGGGGATGGCCATCTCGGTCTCCCAGCCCCGATCGGTAATGGCCGAGCGCACCGACCAGTCGCCGTCCCAGTTGGCGTTGAACCCGCTGACGCCGCCGCGCTGGGAGCCACCTCCACCCGCCCCCATCGAAAACCCTCCCGTTTGACCCTCCGCCGCCACTTGGCCATCGTACTCGAGGCCCGCGGGATTGGTTCCGAACAGAAACGCGTTCTGGTTGTCGTTGAATGTGTCGAGAACGATCTGAAGCGAGTCGGTCTCGTTCAGGTCTCCGTCCCTGCGGCTCTCGGTGACCAGTATCTTGTCGGGCTCGGAGTCGAAAGCGATGATTCCGATGTACAGCGTGGTGCGTCCGAGGAGGACCCGCACGTCGGTCTTCTCGGTTGCCGGAGCGCCCTCGATCGGGTTTTGCTGAGTGAAACCCGTGTACGGCTCGACCTCGAGCCATACGTCCTCGACCACCAGACCGTCGATCATGGGCTCGCGACCTTCTTCGAGACTCTCCACCGTCATGGAACGCGCGGAAGCTTTCAGAGCGGCAGCGTACCCGAGGAGGACACCAGCGATGACGAGCGCGCGTACGGCAGGTTTGCACATCGTGAAAAGACTCCTATCGAGTGGCCTGGGCCACAACCCCTAATTCTAGCGCAAAGCCACCGACCGGTAAGTCGGTTCTGGACACCGAGGCACAAGGAAAGCTACGCTCGCGCCGAGGCTTGGCTCTCTTCGAGGCACGACAGACATTAGGAAGGCACTGACGTATGTTGGCGATGATGATGATAAGGAATGGAAGACTCCAATCGAACCTCATTCTCGTCTGTGTACAGCTCGTTTGGCTCGGGGCGGCGGACTTCTCATCGGCGGCCGAAACCCCGAGAACGATGCGAGTCGACACCTATCACACCGGCAATATCGGTACCGAGCTGTTCAGTCTGCATCGCGTGGTCGTCGAGCCGCTCGAGTGGCCTGGTAACCCCGACCGGCCGCTCGACACAACGAACCGCGGCAAATACTTCTTCGAGGTCGTGGACCCCAAATCCAACGAGGTCCTGTACTCGCGTGGCTTCAGCTCCATCTACGGGGAATGGGAAACCACCGCCGAGGCCCGCGAGGCCAACCGGACTTTCTCCGAGTCTCTCCGGTTTCCGGAACCCGACGGACCGGTTACCATTCACGTCAGCAAGCGCAACGCCTCGAACGCCTTCGAGCGGATCTGGACGGTCGGAGTCGACCCGACGGACATGCTGGTCGTTCGGTCATTCGCCCCGGCTCCGGCCGAGGTGGTCGCGATTCGAGACAACGGCGATCCGTCGCACAAGGTCGACCTTCTCATACTTGGCGACGGGTACACCGCGGACGAGCAGCAAAAGTTCCTGGCCGACGCCAAACGTCTCGCCGAGGCCTTGTTCGCCGTCTCACCGTTCGAGGAACGGCGCGACGCGTTCAACCTTTGGGCGATGTCCGTTCCATCGCCTCGTTCGGGCGTCTCCCGTCCCTCGAGCGGCCTGGAGCGTTGGACGCCCGTCGGCACGACCTACGACGCCTTCCGAAGCGAGCGGTACGTGCTGACGTTCGACAATCTGGCGTTGAGGACCATCGCGTCGTGGGCGCCTTATGACGTCGTCGAGATCCTGGTCAACAACGAGACATATGGTGGGGGCGGGATCTTCGGCCAGTACAGCACGGCGGCCGCGGGCAGCGATTGGGCCGAGTATCTCGTCATCCACGAGTTCGCTCATCACTTCGCTGGTCTGGCGGACGAATACTACACGTCTCCCGTCGCCTATGAACCGACGGCTCCGACAGTCGAGCCTTGGGAGCCGAACGTTACCGCGCTCCTCGATCCCGAGTCTCTCAAGTGGCAGTCTCTCGTTCTCCCTGGCACGCCAGTGCCGACTCCCTGGCCCAAGGCGGAATACGAGAGCTATATGCGTGAACATCAGAACGAGCGGGCGAGGGTGAGGGCCGACCATCGTCCCGAGTCCGATATGAACCGCCTGTTTCGACAGGCCCAGGACTTTACCGACGAGCTCTTCTCCATGCACCGCTACCGCGATGTCGTCGGCGCCTTCGAGGGGGCGAATTACGAGGCGAACGGCTTCTACCGCCCCGCGATGAACTGTGTGATGTTCACGCGCCACGACGCGTTCTGCGATGTCTGCGCCGCGGCGATCGAGAGGATGATCGATCTGTACACCGGGCGCTGAGCCGTCAGCGGAAGCGAACGTCAGGGACCGGGTTTCTCGTACTGCGAGTCTCCCGGTTCGGCGATCCCGCTGATCTGGAGATCGAATCCGTCCGGGTCCGACACATGGAAGCTGACGTAGTTGGGAATGTCCCCTCCGGTGTCCAGACGAGGGCTCAACCCGCGGCGCTCGAGCTCCGCCTTCACGGCATTGGTGTTCCAATTCGCGATCTTGTAGGCGATGTGATCGACGGTCGGCTGGGAGTCTCCCGGCGGCTGACCCGCTCGCTGGCGACGGTTTCTGGCGATGAGCACGGAATCGCCAAACTCGAGATCGCACTGACTCGTGCCGTCGTCTCTCGAGACCGTCATTCCCATGAGCTCGGCATAGAAGTCCCTGGTCCTACGGTAATCTGCCACTTGATAAGAGATGTGATCCAGGGCAACCGTCTCGAATCCGCTTCGCGCCTGACCGGCCGCCGATCGCGGCCGGTGTACCATGGCCGCTGCGATCGACAAGCTCTTGATGAGCTGGCGTCGAGTCACCTTGCCGTCCTCGAAATCCTTCACCATTCTCGAAACGATCGCTTCCATCGTCTTTACCTCCGTGTTCGTAGCTGGGAATCTACCCCATGGCAGCCCCGGGAGCGTTGCCACGAGGAGGCTTCGCGCGTATCATGCTCCGGTGGCGAGCTAGTCGATCCATCCATGGCGACCACCAGTGGCTTCGACGGCGAGCTGTCGAGCGGAGCGAGCAGCGTCCGCTCGATTGGGGGTGATCGATGCGCGTGCTTCGCCTGTGCCGCAAACCCGCAGTCTCCGTCCCGCCCGACGCGTCTGTCAGGGAGGCGCTCGAAGTCATGACTGCAGAGCAGGTCGGTGCGGTCGTCATCATCGAGGACGGGAAAGCCTCCGGCATTTTCACTCGGCGCGACGCCATCGAGCGCGTCGTCCTCAAACGCCTTCCCCTCGATTCTACGGAGATATCGTCGGTCATGACGGCGCCGGTGGAGGTGATGTCCGAGGACACGGAGCTGCCCGACGCCTTGAAAGTGATGGCGGCAAGACCTTTCAACCACATACCGATCGTCGACTCGGATTCCAAAGTGGTCGGGCTCGCCACCACGAAGCCGCTCATGAAGCAGACGATCGAAAGGCTCTCGGACGAACTGGGCTCACTCGAAGCCTTCTTCACCGCCGACGGCATCGGCGGCTGAGCTACTACAGACCGGCCCCCCATAAGTATTGATAAGCAGCGACGAGGGCGTGGAAGTCCGCACCGATCGTCGTATAGGCGCCCCGGCTGTAAGAGAATTTCAGGGACTGCCTCGGATTCAGTGGCAGGGAGAGAGTCCCACCAACTCTCGAATTTCGTTGCAGGTCCAGGTTGAGGCGACCATCGACGGTGGTTCGTCCACCCGCATAGAAATTGGCGTCGAACGCGGCCCACAGGCGCGGTTTGAAGGTGCGCAGAACGTGAATTTGCGCAGAGCCGATGGGATCCTGCTCCCGAAGCTTTGCTCCGAAGAAGCTCTTGTTGTCGGTGAAGAGCCACACACCCGCGTAGAGCTCGAAGGTCCAGCGCCCAACCGCCTGAGATAGGCCCACTTCGGGCTTGAACGACCAGCGATTGGATCCGAGGTTGATGAGCTTGGACGTGTCGTACTCGCCGAGGGGCATCACCGCCACCAAGCTGACGCCTATGTTGGTCTTTTGCCGATAGGTCGCGAACTCCTTCAAGCTCATCGCGGGTGCGCCTACGAGGTTGACTGCGAAACGTACGATCGGATCGCGAAACCCGGAGCGGTCCACTTCGGTGAACTGGCCGAGATAGAGACCCTCCAGGTGGCCGATCGAATAAGGCGCGACGATGCCCACGTTTCCGGACCGGCCGAGTAAGTTCAGGGATCGGACGTAAGCGAAGACCGTTGTGTTGATGCGCGATCTGGCCTCTTCGATGGGGAGCGTGGGATCGAACGCGACGTCACCACCGCTGAAGTTGTTGGTGACGACGACGATGTTGACCCCCGCGGGCGAGACGGAATAGGCACCCGGCTCAAGCTCCTGGGCCGAGGCCTCTAGCGACAAGGTCGAGACGGCAATGAAACCGAACGTGAGCGGTCGCAAGCTTCTGTTCCTTTTCGACATGGAAAAGTGGAAGTGGGATAGGGATAAGTCGACCATAAGTAAGTCGACCGTAGTAAGTCGACCGTCGATTCCAAGAAACGCATCGTAATGAGTGTGCCAAATGGCGCATCTTATCCTACAGGAATGGCTATCGCTTCTCAGCGTGTTACACTCGGCGCCTGCTCTCCACGATTTCGATCGCACGAGGAGGAGTCATGACGACACGGAGAGATTTCCTGAAGGCTTCGGGAGCCGTCGCCGCGGGCGCCGCGCTCAACGCGTCCTGTCAGTCGAGTCCCGAACCGGGCTCGAGTGGGGCGCAGGCGGCCCCGGCCGCTTCCTCCGACATGCTCGCGGGCCGGCCCGAGCACCCACGTCCGGCGACCTTCGATCGCTTGCCGCTCGAGTGGCACCAGGCGACGGTGAAGCGCTTGCAGGAAAGGCTGGGGGAGCTCGGCCTCGATGGCATCTTGATAACCGACCGCTGGAACATCATCTATTACACCGGACTCTTTCATACCACCACCGAACGACCGTTCGCATGCTTCATTCCCACCGGCGAGCTCGCGGTGCACTGGTTCTATCCGGGCCTCGATCTCGAGCTGGTGCGAAGCTGGTGGCACACGGACGGCGACTACTATTACGACTTCCCTCACGCCGAGGGCGGCTATCCCGACCAGGGCAAGGTCGTGACCACCGAGCCGGTCGATCTGCTGAAATGGCGTCTCGACGGACTCGCGAGGCGAGGTTTCGGGGAAAAGAAGATCGGCCTCTCCGAGCCTCCGACGGTCGCGACGATGGAGCGCATGACCGAGATTCTTCCCAAAGCAACCTTCGTCGATGCGAGCGATGTCTGTATCAAGATGCGGCGCGTCAAGACGCCGGAAGAGCTTTCGCTCTCCCAGCGAGCTTACGACTACTTCAGCCAGATTCACGCCTGGACTCGCGACTACATTCTCGAGCACGGCACGGATTTGACCGACTTCCGGATCCGGATGGCGGCGATGGAGTACGGAACCGACCTCATCATGCGAGACGTCGAGCGGGATGGACGTCCCCATACCGCCGTGGGGATCGACATCGGAATCGGTTGTCGGACCGGTGTCGCGACTGCGTACCCGCACCCCAACCAGTTCCATCACCAGAAGGTCAAGAAGGGAGATTCGTTGCAGGTTTCGGGCGTCGTCAAGATTGGCGGCTGTGGGGGAGAGCTCTACTGCCCCTATCAGATCGCCCCCTGGAATGCCGAGTGGGAAAAAGTCTGGGAGGTCATGGCGGAAGGTTCCCGCATGCAGATCGCCCTGTCGAAGGCGGGCACACCGTGTCAGGACATCGCAAAGGCCGTTCATGAATTCCAGCTCGCGAACGGCATGCAGAAGTACCTCTACCAGCGAGTCGCGCACGGAGAGGGCATGGAGGGACACCAGGAGCCTTACATCGCTCTCGGCGATACAACCGTCCTCGAGGAGAACATGACGTTCTCCATGGAGCCGGGGCTCTTCAACCCCGAAGGGGGTTACGGCTACAACCCCTCGGACAACGTGGTCGTTGGAACCGAGAGCGGCTGGGTGCAGGGCAGCGTTCCCAACCTGACGAAGGAATGGGCGCTACTCGAGCTGTAACTCCCGAAACGCCTTACCCACATTTTGGGCTATGATCAGATGGATGACACGTTCGGCGACTCTTCACGAGTACACGTATTCCGAGTACCTCGCTCACGAAGCGGCCAGCAACGTCAAGCACGAGTACCTGGATGGCGAGATTTACGCCATGGCAGGAGGCTCTCCCGCACATGCCGAGCTTTCGGTGGCGGTCTCGTCGGCGCTACGGGCACAGCTGCAAGACGGGCCGTGCCGGGTGTTCAGCTCGGACCTGCGAATTCGCGTCGCAGCGACGGGTCTCGCGACGTATCCTGACGTCACCGTCGTGTGCGGACCTCTCGAGCGAGACAGAGAAGGGCGCGAGACGGTCATGAATCCGAAAGTGCTCGTCGAGGTCTTGAGCGACGGGACCGAGCGCTACGATCGCGGCGAGAAATTCGAGCACTACAAACAAATCCCGTCGTTCGAGGAATACGTTCTGTTGTCGCAGAAGGAAGAACAGGTCGAGGTTTGGCGCCGCGAGGATGGTTCGTGGCGTCGCCGCACGGCTCGATCGGGAGAGCGCCTCACCCTCGAGTCCATCGACTGCGAGCTCGTCGTGGACGATCTGTACCGAGGCGTGCTGGACGAATAATCAACTCTCAGTCGTAGCGGAGCACCGATACGGGGCTCAGACGGCTCGCTCGCATCGCGGGCACCGAGCCTGCGAGAAACGCCACCGCCACCAACGCGATCGTCGCCAGCGCCATCGTCCAGGGGTCACGCGGCGCGACCCCATAGAGCTGACTGCGAACCAGCTCGGAGAGCCACCAGGCGACGGGAAGCGCTAGGGCGACACCGACGGCAACGAGCGAGAAGACCTCTCTCAGCACCATCCTCACCACGGCGTTGGCTTCGGCGCCGAGCGCCATTCTGAGCCCGATCTCGGGGGCGCGGCGTGCGACCCCGAACGCGGTGACACCATAGAGCCCGACGAACGCGAGCACGGTGGCGAGCACGCCAAACGCGGTCGACAAGAAAGCGACCAGCCGCTCCACCGAAAGGGACTGATCGAGCTGGTCCTCCATGCTGTTCATGTCGAAGATCGGCATCGTGGCATCGAGTCGCCGCACCGCCTGGCGGATGGCGTCGAAGATCGCCTTCGATGGCAGCGAGGTGCGAACGTAGGTCGTCATTTCCGTTGCCCAGTCATTCTGGGCGTAAGCGACGAAGACCTGGCGCGGGATCTCGTCGCGAAGATCTTCGTATTTGGCGTCCTGCACGATCGCCACGATCTCCATGTCGGGCACGTCGCCGATTCCGCCTCCGAAGCCGATGTGGTAACCGAGAGCGTTACCGTCCTCGAAGTACTTCTCGGCGAACGTGCGGTTCACCGCGACCACCTTCTTGCTCCCGTCGGCGTCGCGCGCATCGAAATCGCGCCCCGCCTCGATGGCAAGCCCCAGCGTTTCGAAATAGCCCGGTGATATCGCGTTGAAATGGGGATTCATGTTCTCCCCGTCCGCTGCCTCGTAACCCTCCACATTGACGGTCGAGTCCCACTCGTCGCCTTCCATGATCGCGACGACGGCGAGCCCTGCCGATTCCACCCCGGGAAGCGCCTCGAGAGAATCCCTCAGGTCGGCGAAGAACCGTTTCGTTCGCGCCACATCGTAGCCGCTCATCATGGGATCGAGCTTGAAGCGTACGAGGTTGGTGGCCCGGAAGCCCGGATCGACGTCGTGAAGGTTCACGAGGCTCTGAACGAAGAGGGCGGAGCCAAGGAGAAGCAGAAGGGCGACGAAGACCTGAAAGACGACGAGTGCTTTGCGCAAACGTGTTCCGCCGACGCCGGTCGCGGCCCCACTTTGATGCTTGATGGTTGAGACGAGATCGGTGCGTGTCGCCTGAAGGGCGGGAAGCAGGCCGAAGCCGAGAGCGGCGACCATGGAGACCACGAGCGTGAAGGTGAGAACCCGGGCGTCGGGAACCGCGGAAAGCGACGTTCGAGCCTGTTCGGTCGGGGCGAGCGCGATGAGGCCATGGCCCGCGATCGTGGCGACGAGCAGACCGAGCGCGCCTCCGGCGATTGCCAGGACAAGGCTTTCGACCAGCAGTTGCTTCAGGATTCGCCGGCGGCCGGCTCCGAGCGCGAGGCGCATCGCGATCTCCTTCGTCCGGCTCGTCGCCTTGGCGACCATGAGATTCGAGACGTTCGCGCAGCTGATGAGCAGCACCAAACCGACGAGAATCATGAGGAGGCGCAAAGGCATCTCGAGCGTCTGCCTCATATTCGAATAACCCTGACTGCCGGGAATGACGATGGCGTGCGACTCGAGGAAACGTTCTCTCCCGTACTCGGATACGTCGGCGAAATAGGAGTCCTCCACCTCGACGGCAATGATCTGCTTGTAGAGAGTTCCAATCGAGGACTCGGCGCGCTCGAGGGTGACTCCAGGGCGAAGGCGAGCAAACACCTGTACCCAACGGCTCCGGCGGTCATCAAGGTCGTCCCAGGACGGCGTCACCTGTTTCTTCATCGTGACGGGAACGTACAGCTGGGGGCGCCTGCCGAGCGACAGCCCGTGGAATCGGGGTGCCACGACCCCCACGATCGTCATCGGGGTGCCGTTCACGCGAATCGGCTGCCCCACGACGGAGCGGTCGGCACCGAACCGGGTGCTCCAGTAGTCGTAGCTCAAGACCACGACCGGGTTCGCGCCCGGAGCGGTCTCGTCGTCCATGGTAAACAGTCGTCCCCAGGCCGGCCGAATCCCGAGCACCTCGAAGTAATTGCCGGACGCCATCTCCGCCTCGGCACGCTCGGTGGACTCTTTGAAGGCGACGTTTACGACTTCGCCTCGACGACAGAGCACGCCGTCGAAGACCTCGTTGCGCTCGCGATAGTCCTTGTACATTGGATAGGACACCGAGTTGGAGCCCCGGTTGCTGCCGATGTGGGTACCGCGGGTCGCGACCATGACGAGGGCACCGGGATCCTGCACTGGCAGGCTCCGGAGCAGCACCTGGTCGAAGAGCGTGAATACGGCGGTGTTGGCCCCAATTCCGAGGCCGAGCGAGACAACGGCCACCGCCGTCAGGGCCGGAGCCTTGCCGAGCGAACGAAGGGCGAAGCGGAGATCACGGAGAAACGTCGTCATCATTGCGGCAAACCTCTCGATGATCCTTCAGACGCCGTCATCGAAGGAAAGGTTTACCGATTCTGCCCGCGTCGCCGAATCAGTTGTTGGCGTTGTCGGTCGGACGTTGTTGCGCCTTGGCCCTCTCGACCATTCGGGCCACATCGGCGAGAAGCTCCTTGGCGTCGTAGACGATCCCGTCCTTGATGGTATATTTGACCCCGCCGACCCGCTCCACTTTTCCCGTCTGGTCGTTCAGTCTCTCTGCTCCCGTTCCGTACAATACCTTGAGGTTGGCGATGGGATTCTCGTCGACTACGACGAGATCGGCGAGAAGGCCCGGCCGCACCACGCCGAACTCGATGGGCTGGCCTTTGGGCTCGAACAGAGCTTCCGCTCCGTGCATCGTCGCGCCGCGAAAGACCTCCAGTGGATGAAATCCCGCTTCCTGCAGAAGCTCCATCTCCTCGATCGTGCCGAAGCCCCAGAGGTTATAGATGAAGGCGGCGTCGGTGCTCACAGTGACGCGCCCCCCGCGATCCTTGTAGTCGTCGAGGAACGCCATCCAGATCCGGAAGAAGTTCTTCCACGCGACCTCTTCCCAGGTCGTCCAGTAATACCAATACGAACCGTGGTTCGTGCGGCTCGGTTGGTAGTACTCCCACAGCGAGGGAAGCGTGTACTTGTCATGCCAGTCGGCCCGGCGTTCGCGCATGACGTCGCGGCCCGCGAGATAGGCCGTCATGGTGGGGTCGAGAACGGTGTTGTGCTCGAGGAACTCGTCGATTAGCGCGTTCCACTCCTCGCTGCCCTGGGGATGAATCATGTTCCATTGCATGGCCACCTGGGCGAAGCGGTCTTGCTCGTTGTTGTAATTGGCGTCGACCGGCCACGGCTGGACGTCGCGATCGTCGTACAAGGCCTCGAAGATCCCATAGAAGTGAGTCACGGTACCGAGGCCCAGCCGCACGGCGTCAAGGGCGTTCATCTGGGCGACGCCCTGTTGGGACAGGTGTGCCGTCGAGCCCAGACCGTGCTTCTTGGCTTCATCGAGGAGCGCGGCCATGATCTCCGGCTGATGAGAGCCGAGCTTGAGACCGTCGATCCCTTTCTCCGCCGCGAAGCGCACCCACTCGCGCGCTTTTTCCGGCGTGTCGAGGCGACCGCCCTGCCAGTCCTCCCCTTGTCCGGGACGGTGATAGGCGAAGATCCTCGGCGCTACGATCTCGTTGCTCGCGCTTCGTGCCCGCTCCTCGAGGGTCCAGTTCATCGGGCCGGCGGGGACGCCGCGCACCGTGGTGATGCCGTGGGCCATCCACAGCTTGTAGGTGTACTCGGCCTCGGGGGCTTTGGGAACGCCGCCCACGTGGACGTGGAGGTTCACGAATCCGGGAAGAACCCACGATCCCTCGGCGTCGATCTCGCGCGTGGCGTCCTTGGGTCGCTTGCTCTCGTCGATGGGCACGTTGGGAACACCGACGTTCTCGATGTCCACGATCTTGTTGCCTTCGATCACGATGTCGACGGGACCCCGGGGCATCGCGCCGGTTCCATCGATGAGCGTGGCACCTCTGAGAATCAGGCGGTCGAAAGGTCCTTCTCCCTGATCGCCGCGCGGTGGTGCGCTCACCAGGCTCTCTTCCTCCTGGGACCATGCCGGGCTCGCGAGCAGCGCCGCGAGCGAGATCAATGCCAGCGCCTTCGAAATTCTCCTCGAGTTCATCCGTCCACCTCCTGCTTCATTGAGCACACATCATACACGTTCGCGACGGCCCTTCAACCGTCGTTGAACGCTCTACAGATCCTTCGATAGAATCTTCGGGGAGCTCGGGACGTGGATCTCCTTCAGCTGGAGCACTTCATGGCGGTGGTGGAGTCCGGCTCGTTTCGCCGCGCGGCCGAGAAAGTCTTCAGGACCCAGCCGGCCATAAGTCAGAGCATCAAGAAGCTCGAGGAAGAGGTGGGCGCGCCTCTCTTCGCTCGCGACGGCCACGAGGTCGCCTTGACCGAAGCGGGCAAGCTGCTCGCGAGCTATGCGAAGCGAATGCTCCGGCTTCGGGCGGACACCTACCACGCTCTTGGTGAGCTCAAGAACCTTGGCTCTGGATCGGTGTCCATTGCCGCACCGGAGTCGGCAGCACTCTATCTGCTTCCTGGCCCGCTCCAGTGTTTCTTCGAGCGTTACCCCGGTGTCAAGCTGGGCATCTACCGGCGGCACCGCGACGAGATTGCCCAGCAGGTCATGGACCGGGAGATCGACATCGGGTTCGTTCTCAGCGAGCCGTCCTTCCACGGCATGGAGTCCTTCCCGATCTACGAGGACGTCATGACCTTGATCGCGTCTCCCGAACATCCTCTCGCGGGGCGAAGCGACATTGGCATCAAAGACCTGGGAAGAGAGCGCTTCGTTCTCCACCACGGGTGCGAGCCCACACTTCAGGAGCTCGAGAAGACCTTCGAGGAGAACGGGAATCGACTTGCGATCGCCGCGGAGCTCTGGGGCTTCGAAAGCGTCAAGACGTTCGTCCGACAGGGGCTGGGGTTGGCGATCGTTCCCCGACTCACGGCCGCCGAAGAGCTCCGCCAAGGAGCGCTGGCCGAGATCCCCGTTCTCGGGCTCCAGATGCCGCGGCGAACGTTCCTGATCTGTCGTGACCCGCGTTACCTGACCGATGCGGCCCGAGCGTTGCTCGAGACGGTTCGCGGGTTC
>DASPGQ010000644.1 GCA_035620555.1 Vicinamibacteria bacterium | reverse complement strand
CGCCGTGCGAAGCGCCGAGATGTTGCGGGCGAGGCCGACCTCCTACACGTAGACCCCGGGCCATACGGTTTCCATGAGCTTTTGTTTGGAGACCAGCCGGCCGGCGTTTTGCAGCAAAACCAGGAGTGTCTCGAGGACTTGGGGGTCAGCGGGACCGGCTCGTCGGTGAGCGCACCCCAGGTGAATTTGGCGGACGACGGGCGCATGGGGAGGGAGGACCGGGGCTTCTTTCGTGGGTTTGAGACACAGATGGAGTGTGTTTGAAGGAGGCGCTGAGAGGACGGTGAGTTCGGACCACCGTTTGCTCAGAGCCCCTCTTCTCGAGAGAGGACATTTCTCAAAACAAGCCGCCCTGTCGATGGCAATCTTGCGGGAATCCGACTAAACTCGCGCTCGGAGCAGGTGCCAAAAGCGCGCGAGAGCGGCCGCGGCGAGATCTTCCATCGCCTGATTGACGGATCGCGTCTGGGGCCATACGAGATCCAGTCGCCAATCGGCGCTGGCGGCATGGGGGAGGTGTACCGCGCACGGGACACGAACCTCAACCGCGACGTAGCGATCAAGGTCTTGCCCGCCGCATTCGCACAAGATGCCGAGCGTGTCGCGCGTTTCCGGCGGGAGGCGCAGGTCCTGGCGTCGCTCAATCATTCGAACATCGCTGCCATCTTCGGGCTTGAAGAATCGAACGGCGTGGTGGCACTGGCGCTCGAGCTCGTCGAAGGAGAAGAACTCTCCGAGCGTCTGAAGCGCGGTGCGCTACCCATCGATGAAGCCGTTGCCATTGGCAAGCAGATCGCCGAAGGCCTCGAAGCCGCGCACGAGAAGGGCGTCGTCCATCGCGACCTCAAGCCCGCCAATCTCAAGCTCACCAAGGACGGCACGGTCAAGATCCTCGACTTCGGTCTAGCGAAGGCCTACGGGGGAGAGCCTGAAGCCGCGGGAATGGATGGGCTCTCTCAGTCGCCGACGATGTCGCGGCAGATGACGGAAGCCGGCCTCATCCTCGGCACCGCTGCGTACATGGCACCCGAGCAAGCGCGTGGAGGGATGGTAGACAAGCGCGCGGACATTTGGGCCTTCGGCGTGGTGCTGTTCGAGATGCTGACGGGCAAGCGGCTCTTCACCGGCGAGACGGCGAGCGACATCCTAGCGGCAGTGCTGAAGACGGAGCCGGAGTGGGACGCGGTTCCTGCAAGCACTCCTTCGACTCTGCGGAACCTACTGCATCGGTGTCTGACCAAGGAGCCGAGGCAGCGGCTGCAGGCGATCGGGGAGGCGCGGATCGCTCTCGAGCAGCCGCTCGGCACGCCGAATACTGTCCGATTCCGAGTCTCTTCGCGAATGTGGGCGATCCCGTGGTTTCTCGCTCTGGTGCTGGCGCTGGTCTCGCTCGCGCTCTGGGCGCCGTGGCGCCCGGCGCCCCAGCCCGCTCCAACCCTGCGCCTGAGCGCCGAGCTGGGCGCTGCGGCGTCGCTCGCGCCGACCCTATACGGGCCCGCCGCGATCCTCTCGCCCGATGGTCGCCTCCTGGTTTTCGTCGCGAGCGAAGGTGCGGACGAACCCCCGTTTCTCCACCTCCGGCGGATGGAACAGCTCGACGCCGCACCGCTTGCGGGGACGGAAGGAGCCCGCGACCCGTTCTTCTCTCCTGACGGGGAGTGGATCGCGTTTTTCGCGGACGGAAAGCTGAAGAAAGTCTCGGTCTCGGGCGGCGCGGTCGTCGCGATCTGCGACGCCGAGAACCCCCGAGGCGGGACCTGGGCAGAGGACGGAACGATCTTCTTTGCTCCCAGTTCGAGGAGCGGGGGCCTTTTGCGCGTGTCGTCGGCGGGAGGCACCCCGCAGACCCTGACCATACCCGATCAGGCCTCCCAGGAGGTCTCGCACCGCTGGCCCCAGGCTCTTCCCGGGGGCAAGACCGTGCTGTACACAGCGGGCGTTCCGGCTACGTTCGAGGATGCGAGCCTCGTCGTGCACGCTCTCGTAGGCGACACGAGAAAGGTGTTGCATCGCGGCGGATATTACGGCCGTTACCTTGCGAGCGGGCACCTGGTTTTCATTCATGAGGGTACGCTCTTCGCCGCGCCTTTCGATCTCGGTCGCCTGGAGTTGACGGGCCAACCCGTGCCCGTGCTCGCGGACGTGACCACCAACCCGGCTAGTGGGGGAGCCCAGTTCGCCTTCTCCAGCGACGGAACGGTCGCGTACCTGCGGGGAGAGGACCTCGGGTTTTCCGTGCTCATTCAATGGATGGATCGGGAAGGGAAGCTTCGGCCTTTGCGCGGGGCGCCTGGCATCTACCGGAACATTGGCTTCTCTCCCGATGGCCGGAAGCTCGCGTTGGACTTCTTCGAGGGGAAGAACCGGGACGTGTGGGTCTACGAATGGGAGCGCGACACCCTTTCTCGTCTCACGTCCGATCCCGGCGAGGACCGCCAGCCCGCATGGACTCCCGATGGCCGGCGCATCGCCTTCTCCTCGGCGCGTTCCGACAGGGCGACAGGGAACCTCTATTGGCAGCGAGCCGACGGGACGGGCGAGGCCGAGCGCCTGACGGAGAGCAAGAACGAGCAATTCCCCAGGTCGTGGCATCCGAGCGAAAAGCTCCTGGCCTTCGATGAGAGCAACCCGCAAACGAGCGCAGACATCTTGATCCTGCCGTTCACGGGGGACGAGGTCTCCGGCTGGAAGCCGGGGAAGCCCACGGCCTTCCTGAGCAGTCCCTTCAGCGAATTCGAGGCGGCCTTCTCGCCAGACGGTCGCTGGCTAGCGTACAGCTCCAACGAGTCAGGACGCGTCGAGGTGTACGTCCGTCCGTTCCCGGGCCCGGGGGGGAAGTGGCAGGTTTCCACCGGCGGCGGAGAATGGGCGACGTGGTCTCGAAGCCGAAGAGAGCTCTTCTACCGCGCCGAGGACGGGAGGATCCTCGTGGCTGGGTACACGGCCGAAGGCGACTCGTTGCGATTTGAGAAGCCGCGGGCGTGGTCGCCCGGGCTCGTGCCCACGGGGGGAATCGGCAACCGGACCTACGATCTGCACCCGGACGGAGAGCGGGTCGCCGTGGTGAAGGTCTCGGGGGACGGGGCCGAAGTTAGGCGGGACAAGGTCGTCTTGATCCAGAACTTCTTCGACGAGCTGCGTCGGATTGCGCCTGTGGGCAAGCGATGACGCTCTCTCCCGGCACAAGACTCCTTCCTTCTCTTCAGGTGTCCGACGGTTGCCTCAATGCGGGAGGGTGTCACGGATAGGTATTTGTAACGTCGGTGGTGTGCTCCACGACGGGATTGCGGCGGACGAGACTCCGATTCCACGTCTCGGTAAGCGCACCCCAGGTGAATTGGCGGACGCCTCGCACTCCTCGAGCCGGATTGCTCGCCGACGAGCGGCGGCGAGCGCTAAGCGCTCTCGGACGATGAGGTTTCCCACCACTCCAACCACTCGGTGAGAACGAGGAGCGACCAGAGGGCACGGCCCCAATCGGCCTCGCGCTCGACGTGCTCTCGGAAGAGGTCGAGCACGGCTTGGGTATCGACTCCACAGCGTTGCAAACGCCCGCTCTCGAGCCGTTCGCGAGCCCAGGCGCGGAGCGGTCCCCGGAGCCAGGCGGCAAGCGGCACCGAGAGGCCCCGCTTGCGTTGATGGACTACCGCACGGGGGAGATAGCGGAGCGCGTAGCGCTTGAGAAACACTTTGGTTCCGAGACCGCGAACCCGCTCGCTCCCGGGTAGGCTGGCGGCGAAATCGAGGACCTTCCGGTCGAGATAAGGAGCTCTCGGCTCGAGCGCCCATCCCATCGATGCGCGGTCGGCCTTGGTGAGAAGCCCCTCCGCCAGGTAGCTCTCGAGGTCGTGCAGCTGGAGCGCATCGAGCCCCGTGCCGGGTCCCGGGGCACGATCGAGATCCGAATCGAGACCGGACGGCTGGCACCCTAGGCGTTCGAGCACAGCGGGAGGAATGACCGAGGTCCAGAGGAGATGACGGGCGAGCGGCTCGATGCCGCTTCCCTCGACGAAACGCTTCAGCAGGAA
>DASPGQ010000643.1 GCA_035620555.1 Vicinamibacteria bacterium | reverse complement strand
TCCCATCTCGCTCGACCGCATCTATCGAGGCATTGCGGTCAACACGAAAGTCTTCGAGCTGATGGGAATCGAATTCGACGATCCCTCTACGCACCCGGAGTGGTTCACCCGGACGCCGCGTGATTTCGAGCCCGGGGACATCATCTTTCGCGACGACACCGGGCTTCCGAATGGTGTCTTCGTGGGGACGAAGGCGCCTCGGCTGGTGGCCGACGCCATCCCGGAGAAATCACTCGAGCAGAAAGTCGAAAGCCTGGTCCTTGGTTTGAAAGTGCTCACGACCTACGGCATCACCGCGATCGTCGAGCCCGGCAATCAGATCGGCCGCGTCAACCGCGTGTATCAGGAAGCCTACGATCAGGGTCTGCTTCCCGTCCGGGTCACGATCTACGACGGATGGTATCGGAGCGGAGACCCGGTTGGGCTCGGGGAGCCGGAGCGGATCGCCGCAAGGCTCGAGGCCCTCGGATTCCACAATCTGGGAGACGAGTGGCTCAAGATTCGCGGGGTGAAGTCCTCGGCGGACGGAGGAATCGGCTCACGAAGCGCGGCGATGAGCGCTCCGTTCCTGACGATTCCCCAGGACCCGCTGGGCGAAGAGAATTTCGGCTCTTACCGCGATCCCGATTTCGAATACCGGCTCGCTCAGTTCGAGCCCATCGCCGAGTACGGCTGGGAGATCCACACCCACGCCTGCGGGGATGCCGCCATTCGCCAGACCATGGACGTCTACAAGATTCTGATGGACCGCATTCGCAGCAAGCGGCCCGGGGCGGATCTTCGCTGGAGCATCATCCATTGCTACCTACCCGACGAACCGGAAACATCGGTCATCAACGACATGGCGCGCTACAGGGTCATCGCCGCCATCAATCCGGCAAACCTCTATTTCGAGGGAGATTCCTTCGTGCGGAACATCGGCCCCGAGCGCATGGCGCGACACACGCCGTACAAGACCTTCCTCGATGCAGGTGTAATGATGGCGTCGGGCTCCGATTATCCGAACAATTCTCCGGACCCCTGGATCGGCATGTACCAGATGGTCACTCGCCGGCATCAAATCTCGGGCGCGGTCCATGGCCCCGAACAGCGAATCTCGTTCCTCGATGCGCTCGCCACCTTCACGCGCAACGGCGCTTATCTCACCTTCGACGACGATATTCGGGGAACGCTAGAACCCGGCAAGCTCGCCGACCTCGTGGTCGTGGACGCGGATCTGACCGCCCTAGATCTCCATCCGGAGGCGCTGCTGAGAATGAGCGAAAAGGTCCTGGCCACGGTCGTCGCCGGCAAGGCCGTCTATGAGAGAGACGGATTCTGGAAATCCTACGCACTTCACGATCTGCCCGTTGAACGGTGAGAGGCTCGCACCCCGGCGATGGGCGCGGTATTCTAGTTGCGACGATGACAACGCGGACTTCGGGACTTCGCGGCAAGCCCTTCTCTATCAAGACCGTCGGCGCGCGCAAAGAGAACAGAGTCTCGATCGAGGTCGCGCGACAGCTGCTGCAAACCGCGGCGGTCCTCCGGCCCGTCGACTCGCTCGTGCCCCGGGGCGTCTACCGCTTTTCCAGCTTCGAGGAGGCGGACCTTTGGATGAGAAGGACGATCGCGAGTACTCTCGCACGCCACAAATCCAAGATCTCGTCCGGATCTGCCAATCCCTGAACGAGCACGAAGCTCGTTACGTTCTCATAGGTGGCTTCGCCGTCATTGCCCACGGCGCCGGCCGCACGACGAAGGACATCGACCTGCTCATCGACGCGAGCGCCGAGAACGTGTCCCGTGTCAAGGCTGGCCTCGCCATCCTTGACGACAACGCGGCGGCGGATGTCGAAGAAAGCGACGTTGAACGGTATTCGGTCGTACGTATAGCCGATGAGGTTATTGTCGACCTCCTGGCGAAAGCCTGTGGTGTGATGTACAAGGACGCTGCGCGGGACCAGGAGCACGTCGAGATTGACGGCGTAACCATCCCGATTGCCAGCAAACGAACGCTCATTCGAACCAAGGACACGATCCGCCCCTCGGATGCGGCGGACAAACAGTTCCTCCAGGAGCTCATCGACGCGGAGGAACGCGACGAGTAGCCCGGCAAGCCGCCCGACGAGCGCCGCGATCAGGAGATCACGAGCTCCCCGCCTTCGACGAGGATCGAGTCCACCGCGTGGGGCGATATATACAGGCTGGTTTCCCCCCTTCTCAGCCTGACCCAGCCGTTGGCGAGCAGTTGGACTTCATCGGGCGAGATCGACTTCTCTTCGCCGAGCACCCGATGAACCGTTCGCGTCACGCTCTGAGAATCGTTCGCGATGTCGACTTCGACCCGTCTGTCTCCTTCCATCCTGTCCTCCCGGGAGAGAACCCTAAGGGTTGGACGAGTCTGGATCAAGCGGCGAGGTTCACTCGTGACGCAGGGCGATGAGAGGATCGACGCGGGAGGCGCGCCGGGCTGGCAGGTAGCAGGACGAAAGCGCGACGGCGACCAGAACGGCGAGCGACGCGACGAAAGCCATCGGGTCGGGGGGTGACACGGAGAAAAGGAGGCTCTCCATCAGACGGGTGGCGACGAGCGACGCCCCGAGGCCGAGCAGGCTTCCGACCCCGAGAAGGAGCATTCCATCACCGACGGCCCAGCGGAGCACGTCGCCGGTTTTCGCGCCGAGAGCCATGCGAATTCCGATCTCCCGGGTCCGCTGCGCGACGGCGTAGCTCATGACCCCGTAGAGACCGATGGCAGCGAGCGCCAACGCCGCCGCGGCGAAGACAGATAGGAGCATCGTGACGGTCCGCGGCGGGGCGACCGTCGCGGCAATGACATCCTGCATCGTGGAGGGTTGGGCGACCGCGAGCACGGGATCGATCTCCCACACCGCGTCACGGACCGGACTGACGAGTAACGTCGGGTCCTCGCTCGTCCTCACCACCAGGCTCATGAAGCGCAACGGCAGCTGTTCGTAGGGGAAGTACATGGCGGAGCGTTCGTCCTGATCCAGCCCGAAGTGTTTCGTGTCCGAGACGATACCGACTACCTGTCGATACTTCCCTCCGACCCTCACACGGCTCTGGAGTGGGTCTTCATTCGGCCAGTAGCGACGGGCTGCGGTCTCGTTGATGAGCACGACCGGCGGTGACTCGGCGTCCTCGCCTGGCTGGAACCAGCGGCCTCGCACGAGGCTCATGCGCATCGTCTCGAAATAATCGTGGCTCGCGGGTCGGTACCAGGCGACCGGGGTCCGATGGGGTTCGGGCGGCTCGCGTCCCTCGATCAAGAAGTTGGCGTCGGAGTTGTTTCCACCCATCGGTAAAACGTAGATGACACCGGCGTTCTCGACACCGGGCAGCGATTTGACGCGGGCCAGCAGACGGCGTACGAAATCGCTCCGTCGAGTCGTCTCATCGTACGCCGGGCCGACGAGGTTGAGCTGTGCGGTGAGCACGCCCTCCGGGTCCAGTCCGGGATCGACCTCGATGAGCGCGGCGAAGCTGCGCAGGAGCAGGCTCGCCGCCACGAGGAGCGTCAGCGCCAGAGCGACTTCCGCGACGACGAGAGCTCTCCGGAGCGGGGCCCTGGCACTTCCCCTTTGCCCTTCTCTCAGCGAGCCCTGCAAACTCGGCCGCGACGCGTGCCATGCGGGCGCCAGACCGAACACGAAGCCGGTGACGCTGGAAATCCCGACGGTGAAGAGAAGGGCGCGGGAGTCCATGGCGAGGCGCGCCGCTCGTGGGACGTCGTCGCGCACCAGGGAGACGAGGACATCGACACCCCACAGAGCCAAAACGAGGCCCACGGCCGCACCCGCGGCGGCGAGGAGAAAGCCCTCGGTCAGCAACTGTCGTACGAGGCGAACGCGGCTCGCACCCATTGCGACCCGGGTGGCAACCTCTCGCTCCCTGTCGGCGGCCCGCGCGAGCATGAGGCTCGCTACGTTCGCGCATCCGATCAGGAGCACCAGGCCCACGGCGCCGAACAGCACCCAGATCGCGACGCGCACGTCGCCAACCAGCTGGTCATGGAGCGACACGAGATGGATACCGACGCCCGTATTCGTTTCCGGATAGTCCCGCTCGAGCCTCGAAGCGATGGCGGAGAGATCGGCTCGGGCTCTTTCGAGACTCACTCGGTTCGAGAGTCTCGCGACGACGCGAAGGGTATAGCAGCCTCGTCCGCACGTGTTGGTCCGGTCGATCCGGAGTGGCGCAAATATCTCGGCGTTCTCGATCATGGGGAGCTCGAAGCCCGGCGGAAGAACTCCGATGACCGTGGCCGGCTCGGCATCGAGTTGAATCCTCGAGCCGATCGCTTCGGGGCTTCCTCCGAAGCGACGCTGAAACAGTGAATGGCTCAAGAGCACCACGAGCTCGCTCGCGGCCGTGTCGTCCTCGGGAGCGAATCCTCGTCCGAGGATCGGCTCGACGCCGAGCAAGGAGAACGCGTCATGAGATGTCTGGGCGCCGGAAAGGAGCTCCGGCTCGACTCCTCCCGAGAGCGTTGGTCCAAAATTGGAGAGGGCAAACATGCCGTCGAAGGCCTCGTTCTGATCCCGCCAGTCGAAGAAATTGTCGGGGGTCGCCCATTCCGTCGCCGGACCGTCTACCCGCGTGAGGTCCTGCCATACGACGACGAGCTCGTGGGGCTCGTCATACGGCAGGGGCTCGAGGAGAACGCCGTTGACGACGCTGAAGATCGCGGTATTCGCCCCGATACCGATGGCGAGGGTGGCGACGGCAACGAAGGTCGTACCGGGTTTCGCGAGCAGATAACGTACCGCGTACTTGATATCAGCGATGAGCGCATCCATGATTTGGTGACTTGCAGCAAAGTTGATGCCAGAGTGGGTCGCGGTGAAACAATGGACTTCCCCGGTCAGTATGTTCGCAGGCGAAACCAGCCGTCCCGCAACCGGGACGTCGCGGTCAGCTTTGCAACCAGCATGAAGGAGGCACGATGCAAAAACGATGGATCCTGGGTTTCCTGCTGGTCGCGTTGCCGGCCGGATCTCAGGTGCGTGAGGGCGCCTGGACACCCGTTGCCGAGACCATGCGTCGCGGTTACACCAGCCTCAGCTACTGGACGTACCGGGACGACGGTGTCGAAATCGGTGGCGGCCGAATCTCGATCGAGCATGGTCTGCCGGAGTGGCCCGAGAAGTACGATGACCAGGAAGCTTTCGACCGGGCCACGACCGGGATGTTCTGGCGGTTCGGAAACAATAAATGGACGACCCTCGACACCCAGCTCGGGCTCGTTTTCGGCGACCGCCGGGTCGAGCCGGGCATCTACTACCTGGCGCTGGAACGGGAGAAACCCGGGACGTGGCGGATGGTATTCGTCGATCCCGAGGCGGTGCGCCCCAGCCTGATCGATGCCTGGGCACTGGTGCCCCGTCCGGACGAAGTCCCGGTCCTGTTCGGCGTGCCGTTACGCTACGAGCGGGCGGCGGCGAGCGCGAAGGAGCTTACGGTGGAGCTTGGTTTCAGGGACGGGGAAATGGACCGCGGGGTTTTGCAGATCCGGTGGGGGCCCCACCAGCTGAGCGGCGACTTCCAGATCGAGATGGTGGCCCCTGATTTCTACGAGCGCTAGTGTATTGTCTCGAGAATTTCGTTAATGAATCCGCGCCGATACATCGGGCCATAGAACGGTGGGGCCGGCCGCCGGCTCCAACACACGGTCGTTGTCCCGCCGCCGTAGCGAGCGTCGAGGGGGAATACGCCACGCTCTAAGCGGGGATTCGACCACGGGGGTTTCCCGACATTCATCAACCTCCTCGGCGGCTTTCTTGCTACAGGGCGGCAGGGGATTGGACTTGAGCAAAACCCCTAGGTGTTCAGAGAGTTACGTGTGTAGCCGCGAGTAACAACGCCCCATACGTCGTCAAAACCCGAAATTGTCCACGAACGCCCCCTCACCCTTCAGGTAAATCGATCGGGCTAACTGTCGAATTCAGAGCTATCTAGAGCCTTCGTTCGGATTGGAACACCGATTGCTATCTGAGCTCCTTCGGACGGGGGATTACCATGAAACGAGCTCGGATTACGGAAGCGAGCGGCTTCACATTCATCGAAATGGTGGTCGCGATGGGGGTCACCACGGTCGTGATGGCTTCTGTCTTTCTGCTCTTGCAGAAGGGAAACAGAAGCTTCCGCCGGGAGCCTCAGATCACCGAAACGACCGCCGCAGCGCGTATCGGGATCGATCGGATCAGCCAGGATCTGACGATAGCCGGTTTCAACGCGCCGCCCGAGAGGGCGATCATGTGGTTCGACGGCGGCGGTCCAGCGACCGCTCCCAATCCGGACATGCTGACGCTCGTGTACTCGGACCCCGAGGTACCCTGGTCCAGACCCTTACCTTGCAAGAGCGGCGGTGGTGGCTCTTGCAACACCATCGGTTCCTCTTCCACCCTGAACGTCGATCCGTCCAGCCTGCCACCTTACGTAGATCCCGAGCAAGCCTATAACGACGGGCAGATCCTGATGGCACTCCAGGGTCCGAATGGTAACCCGGCGTGCGACAACGTCGAGCCGGGCCTGTACCCTTTCGAGGTGACCCAACGTCCCAAATGCACAGGCGCTGGCGCAGGTAGCGGGAGCAATTGCGACGCCCTCAACATCAACCACAACCCGTCGGACACGAGCGGTCTCAATTATCCCGGCGGTTTTCAAAACGAGGTTCTCGTTGACTGTGCCGTGATCGGCTGGTTCCACATAGTCCAGTACCGGATCAATCCCCTGCCTCCCACGCCTAATCCGATGCTCGAGCGCAGCGATTTGCTTGGCGATTCTTGGACCCCGGTCTCGAACAACATCGAGAACCTGCAGGTGCGATACGCGCAAGGTACGAACCCAGCTTTTTTTGATGTGCCTCCGCTGGTCCCCA
>DASPGQ010000642.1 GCA_035620555.1 Vicinamibacteria bacterium | reverse complement strand
CGGGAAGCGTCGTCGTCGAAGATTTCGATGGAGACGGCTTCGTCGACCTCATGGTCTCCTCGTACGATCCCTGGGAGTCGGTGCGATTGTTTCTGAACCGGGAAGACGGGAGCTTCGCCGAGCATACCGAGGCGGCAAATCTCGAGGGCATCCTCGGCGGGCTCAACATGGTTCAGGGCGATTACGATGACGACGGTGACATCGATGTGCTGCTTCTGCGAGGCGCGTGGCTCGGTCCGGGCGGCCGCCACCCCAACTCGCTTCTCCGGAACAACGGGGATGGAACGTTCACCGACGTCACCTTCGAGACCGGGCTCGGAGACGAGCACTTCCCGACCCAGACGGCCTCATGGGGCGATTACGACAACGATGGTGATCTGGATCTCTACGTGGGAAACGAGACCAACGACGAGCTCGTTGCTCCCGCACAACTCTTCGAGAACCAGGGCAACGGCCGTTTCGTCGACGTCGCCGCAAGAGCGGGTGTCGAGAATCGGCGGTTCGCCAAGGCGGTCGTTTTCGGGGACTACGACGCCGACCGGTACCCCGACATCTACGTATCGAACCTCGACGATGAGAACCGGCTCTACCGGAACCGTGGTGACGGGACGTTCGAGGACGTCGCCGAGGCCCTGGACGTCACGACTCCGCGGCGAAGCTTTCCCGCGTGGTTCTGGGATTTCGACAACGACGGCGCGCTCGACATCTTCGTCTCGGCTTACGAGGCGCTCGTCGAGGACCTGACGAGGTTCTACCTGACGAAGAGCTACCCGCGTGAAAAAGCGCGTCTGTATCGAGGCGACGGCCGCGGCGGCTTCCGCGAAGTTGGCCAGGAGGTGGGCCTGGATGAGCCCTCGGCGCCGATGGGCGCCAACTTCGGCGACCTCGATCATGATGGATTCCCGGATTTCTATCTGGGCACGGGGTATCCACCCTATTTCGCCCTCATGCCGAACGTCATGTACTGGAACCGGGACGGGAACTACTTCGCGAACGTCAGCGCGAGCGGCTTCGGACACCTTCAGAAGGGACACGGCATCGCCTTCCTGGACTTCGATAACGACGGCGACCAGGACGTCTTCGAGCAAATGGGCGGGGCTCTCGCGGGCGACAAGTTCAACGACGTGCTCTACGAGAACCCCGGCTTCGGGAACCACTGGATCACCATTACCCCGGTCGGGGTCGAGTCCAATCGCGCGGCAATTGGGGCGCGAATTCGCCTGGAGCTAGACGGCAGAACGATCTACAAGCACGTCAACAGCGGCGGAAGCTTCGGCGCCAACTCGTTGGCACATCAGATGATCGGGCTCGGGAAGGCTGAGCGCATCGAGCGCCTTCAGATCTACTGGCCGACTACGGATCGCAGTCAGACCTTTGTGGACGTTCCCCTCGACCGCCACATCGTGGTCCGCGAGGGGACCGGTGTTATCTGGGTATTGCCCTGAACATTGCGCCGGCGGACTCCGAGTTTCAAGACGTCGGTGAAGGGGCCTCCATCGGTGTCGTCAGCGTCCCGATGCCCTCGATCTCGATCGAGACGACGTCACCGGGCTTGAGAAACTCCGGAGGCTTTCGGCCCGCACCGACGCCGTCGGGCGTTCCGGAGGCGATGACGTCCCCGGGGTACAGAGTCAGGATCTGGCTGATGTGGTGCACGAGGTGCTCGGTGTCGTAGATGAGGTCCTTTGTGTTGCCGTCCTGGACCACGCGATCGTTGACCTTGGTAACGAGCCGCAGATTCGCGTGGTTGGGAAGAAACTCTCTGGGGGTGATAAAGGGGCCCATCGGCGCCGCGCGGTCGCGGCTCTTTCCCGAGAACCAGTCCGGTCCCTGGAACATGGGGTTGCCGCGGTGCTGGCCGCCGCGGTCGCTCACGTCGTAAACGATCGTGAATCCGAAGACGTGGTCGATCGCGTTCTCGAGCGGAACCCGACTGGCCGCGTTGCCGATGACGATCCCGAGCTCACCCTCCCAGTCGATCTTGTCGCGGCCGGGAGGAATGAAGTAGGGCTCGCCCGGGTCGATGATGCCCGAGCGCGCCGATTTGGCGAACAGGAACGGAAAGTCCTTGTCGGGGTCGACGTTCGCTTCGGTGTTCATCTCGGCGGCGTGCGACCGGTAGTTCGCGGCGGCCGCCAGGAGGTTCCACGGGTACTTGATGGGCGCTTTCAGCGAAACGTCGGCCACGTCATGAGCGAACGCGAGGCCGTCGGTCTTGCCGTCGAGGAAGTTGGCGATCTGGTAGAGGCGCGAACGCACCCGGTCGTACTCCTCGATGAGCTGCTTCATTTCCGTGGGAACGGGCATGGCTCCCAGGCCGGCCTCTCGGGCGATGTAATCGTTGGCGTCCCCGAGATCGAGGATCCGATCCCCGAGGGTGAGGCCGACACGCTCGCCGCGACCCGCGTCGTACGTGGCGAGCTTGAAGGGCGTGTCGGGAGCGTCGGAGACCGTGGTTTGCGCGTGCACGCAGCCGAAGCTCACGGCTAGAGTCAGGAGAATCCATCGTGGGCACATGACGAATCGCACCTCCAAACTTAGAGAGGAGCGAGTGTATGGTAAATGAGCGATATAATCCACCGCTGGTAAGGAGATGGTCCCCATGCATCGCACGATCTGGCTTTTGCTCCTGGCCGTCGCCTGTGCGGCCCCCGACTCTGGCCCCAAAGCCGATCTGATCGTCACGAACGGTCGTGTGTACACCTTCGCCTGGGATGACCCGGCGCCCGATGGCACACCCGCGGCCGACTCTCCCTTCTCAAACGGCGCTTGGCTACCCGACGCGGAGGCAGTGGCGCTCAACGGTGGAAGGATTCTCGCGGTGGGGTCCGAGGCCGAGGTGTCGTCGTTTCGCGACGACAGAACGCGCGTTTTGGACGCTCGGGGCGGCTCGATCCTTCCCGGGCTCATCGACTCGCACACGCACGTGGCCGGGCTCGGTGAGCTCGAGGCGCAGATCAACCTCTTTGGCGTCGAGACCGAGAACGAGGCAGTCGAACGGGTCGTCGAGGCGGCGAAGAACATGCCCGCGGGCGAATGGATCGTAGCCCGCGGTTGGGACGACAGCGACTGGGCGAGCCACTACCCCACGTGGGATCTCCTGAACGAGAGGTTTCCCGACAATCCCGTGGTGATGCGGAGCCTCCATGGCTTCGCCGTGTGGGCGAATCGCAAGGCGTTCGAGGAGGCAGGCATCACCCCCGAAACCGAGCCTCCGAGCGGCGGACGAATCGTGAAGGACGAAAATGGTGAGCTCACCGGAATTCTTCTCGACCGAGCGGGGCGTTTGTTGACCGATGCCATTCCACCGCCCACGGACAAGGAGTACGAGCGTTGGGTGCAGGCGGGTCTCGAACGAATGGCTCGTGACGGCTACGTGGCCGTCCACGAGGCGGGTGTCGATCGGCGTTTGATGACGGCATTCGAGGCGCTCGAGGCAAAGGGAGGCCTTCCGATTCGGGTATACGCGATGCTTTCCGCCCGTGACGGCGACCTGTGTCGCGAGTGGCTGACAAAAGGGCCGGAGCGGGACAACGATTCGATGCTGATCGTTCGCTCGGTCAAAGCGTACTACGACGGGGCGCTCGGCTCGCGCGGCGCCCGGCTCATCGAGGACTACTCCGACATGCCCGGTCACAAGGGAGTTGCCGGGGGCGAATACGGCTTCGACATAGAGCTGGTCGCCGAGATGATGCGGGCGGGATTCCAGGTCGGAATCCACGCCATCGGTGATGCGGGTAATCGCGAGACGCTCGACTTCCTCGAGTCGGTCATCGAGGCGAATCCCGAGACCCGCGATTTGCGCCACCGAATCGAGCATGCTCAGGTCGTACATCCTGACGACTTTCGCCGGTTCGCCGAGCTCAATGTGATCGCCTCGATGGAACCTCCGCATTGCGCCGAGGACAAGAGGTGGGCGGAGGATCGTCTCGGTCCCGAGCGAATCAAGGGGGCTTACGCGTGGAGAACGATGCGTCAGGTGGGCGCCCGGCTCGCTTTCAACTCCGATCTCGCGGGCTCGGATCACGATATCTTTTATGGGCTCCATTCGGCCATCACCTGCCGTGACAAGGAGCTCGTGCCGCCCGGAGGCTGGTATCCGGAGCAGCGGGTGACTCCCGAGGAAGCGGTCCGCGGATACACGATCTGGAATGCTTACGCGGCCAAGCTCGAGAACGAGACCGGAACCCTCGAGCCAGGCAAGTGGGCGGATATCACGATCCTGGATCTCGATCCGCTCGAGACCGGCGGGAAGGATCCGGGAGCTCTGTTCGCAGGCAAGATCATCGCCACGATCGTGGGTGGAAAGATCGTTCACGAAGCGGAGTAGGACATGACACGTATTGCGCGACGAACCTTCATCAAGACGGCCGCCGCGGGAATCATGGGGCCCCGCGTCGTCATGGCCCAGTCGCCGGATTTCGTCGTCGTCGGGGCGGGGGCATTCGGCGCCTGGACGGCTCTTCATCTTCGGGAGCTCGGTCATCGCGTGGCTCTCGTGGACGCCTACGGGCCGGGGAACTCGCGTGCCAGCTCGGGCGGCGAGACGAGACAGATCCGCGTGGGCTACGGTGACCAGGAGCTCTATTCGAGATGGGTCCTGAAAGCTTTCGACCTGTGGAGGGCACGCGAGGAGGAATTCGGCCAGAGGCTCCTTTTCGAGACGGGACGGCTGCAGCTTGCGGCCGAGTGGAGCGATTCCCTGAAGGCCACCCAGCGCGTGCTCGAAAAACTCGGCGTCGGTTGCGAGGTCGTGTCTACCGAAGAGCTCGAGAAGCGCTATCCCCAGATGCGTCCCGAGGGGGTTTCGTTCGCGCTGTTCGAGCCGAGCGCCGCCGTGCTGCGGGCGCGTTTCGCCCTGCAGCGAGTCGCCGAGGCCTTCCAGAAGAAGGGAGGGCAGCTCATCCTGGGACGGGTCGAACCGCCACGCGTCTCAGGGGCTCGCCTCGAGAGCATCCGGCTGACGAACGCGACGTCGCTCTCGGCCGCCACCTATGTGTTCGCTTGCGGTCCGTGGCTTCCGCAGATGTTTCCCGAGACGATGAAAGGCAAGCTGTTCGTCCCACGAAGGGACGTCTTCTTCTTCGGGACTCCACCGGGGGACGATCGCTTCAGCTACCCCAATCTTCCGAATTATTCGGAAAGCGCCTACTATGGCTTTCCCTCGATCGACGGCCGCGGATTCAAGGTGTGTCCCGTGGGCGAGATGACGCCGTTCGATCCCGATCGGGACGAGCGAGTCCCATCCGCCTACCAGCTCCAGCGGGCCCGCGCCTATCTCGCCGAGCGATTTCCCGCCCTCGCGAATCAGCCTCTGGTGGAAAGCCGGGTCTGTCAGCTCGAGATGAGCGTCGACGAGCACTTCATTATCCAGAAGCATCCGAGCTGGTCGAACGCCTGGATCGCGGGAGGGGGCTCGGGCCATGGCTTCAAACATGGACCGGTGCTAGGCGATTACATCGCCCGCCGCGCCTCTGGTGCCGACCCCGAGCCCGAGCTCGAGTCGATCTTCCGCATCAAGTCTTCGAGCTTCGACCCGTCGGTCTACGAGTCCGGCGCGCGGAAGCACTGATCAGGAGGTTACGATGTCCAAGCTCCGCATCCTCGTCTTGATCGCGGCCACCGCCGTGGTCTCCTCTGGCCTCACCGTGGCCGTTCAAGAGCAGCAATCACGCCGCGAGCCCCAGTTCGAGAACGAGCACGTCAAGGTATGGAAGAGTGTCATTGTTCCCAATTCACCCTTGCGCTTGCACCGCCACGACCACGGACGCGCCCTCATCGCTCTCAAAGGCGGAACGCTCAAGGTCATCGATGAGTCGGGAGAGACGGTCGATACCTACGAATGGGAAGACGGCAAGGCGTACTGGCTCGATGCCGACCCTCCGGACGAACAGCATGGCGATCTCAACGAGGGGCCGGAGACGATGGAGGTCATCGTCGTCGAGCTCAAGAAATAGTTCTGGGATATCGTCGAACCGGAGAAACGTCAGGACGAGGGAACGAGCGAGTCCCACCGGTTGAACTCGCGCGCTTGTTCGAGCGCCAGTGGAAGGTCGACGAGCACTTCGAGCTCATCATCGACCTTCCACGAGATGATCGGTAATGGATCGGGCTCGTTCCATCCCCATCCGCGCAGCTTCCTCTGCCCGTCCGAATGAAACGCTGTCCAAGCGTTGCGATCGAACTCCGCCAAACTCGAAAGCGAGGCAGGCAGGATGCGATTCCCTTCGAGCAGCGCATCGATTTCCAGGACGTTGACGCCGGCATCCAGAAGTGCGCTGCGTTTCCGAAGGTGCTTTTCTTGATCGATGCTGCTTCCGAGCCCTTTGTTGGAAGGGGATAGAATCTCCAGCGCCGCGACCACGAGATTCTCCGGAGCGCGACGGATCAGAAGACGGTACCTATTGACAGTCTCTCTCGGCTCTTCGACTTCGATCACCGCTGCCGTTGCACGGCTGACCGACACTTTGGAAGTCGAGGCTGTCGCCTTTTCGGGCCTGGCTGTGGACGCATCCGGCAGGACCGATGCGGTCGCATCGGGCGAGATCAGGATCGCTTCTGATTCCACGAACAGGCGGTACTCTTCCGGTAATTGAAGGCGGAGAAGGCTGCGCATCTGAAGCAACCAATCCTTGTGGAAATACGCCCACAATCGTGCTTTTTCGATGCCGGAAAGTAG
>DASPGQ010000641.1 GCA_035620555.1 Vicinamibacteria bacterium | reverse complement strand
GCAAACGTCCGAGAGCGTCGATCACGCCGCGACGAACTCCGGAACGAACGGGAACAGTTGGACCAGCCAGGCGAGCGCGCTCGCCGGATCTCTTTCCGAGATTCGGCTCACGACGCTTCTTCAGGTCATCGAGACCGACCGGGGAACTGGCACGCTCGTCATCCGGCAGGCTGCTCAGGAGGGCAAGGTTCATCTGCTGCAGGGGCAGGTCTGTCACGCGACGCTCGGTCGTGCCCGCGGGGTGAAAGCTCTCTACCGGCTCATGGCGCTCGAAGACGGGCGCTTCGAGTTCTTCGTACCGGGACGAAGCCCGGAGTACGAGACCGTGTCGGGAGATCTGAAGGGACATCTGCTGGAAGGGATGCGGCAGAAGGACGAGCTGGTCAAGTATCGCGGCGAGCTTCCTCGCAACGGGACCCCCCTCGTGTTCCATCCGTCGAAGGTCCTGCTGCCCGCTCGGGTTCCCCCGGCCGCCTTCGAAGTGATGGCCGCCGCCGCTCGATACAAGACAGTGGACAAGATCATCGAGTTCTGTCCGCTGGCCGACTTCGAGATCTGCCAAACCCTGGTGCTCCTTCTGAAGCACGGCGTCCTGACGAATCCGGAAGGCGAGAAGTTGCCAGTCGACGGCGGGGGCTGACTTGTCGTCACGGGAGACGCTCCACCTCCGCGCCCAGGGAGCGAAGCTTGGCCTCGATGTGCTCGTAACCCCGGTCGAGGTGGTTCGAACGAACAAGGCGGCTCGGCCAGTCGCGTCAGCGTGGCGGCGTGATTCGAAACTTCGTCTTTCCTCCGATGCGGTAGGTCTCGAAGTCGTCGTGGTCGATCGTAAATATAGATGAAAGCGTCTCGCGTTCGGCAAGGCGTACGAGCGTCGCGTCAGCGAAGTCCATCGGCCGATCGCTGTACTTGACCATGAGTCGTGCGAGATGGGACAGGTCGTGATCGTTAATCGGCAGTACTGTCACGACGCCGGAACGAATGAAGCGCCAAGTGCGCTCGAGCTCTTCCGTTCCTGGGCGCAACAAGTGGAAGAGCTCCGCGAGGACGGCCGCCGACGTGGCGAGGGGAAGCCGCAGCGAGGGGAACGCGTCAGAGCATCGTTTGTGCCAGGCGTCATCGCCGTCTAGGAGCGCAAGCATCGCGCCAGTGTCAGCCAGTCCTTTTGCTGACATGCTTTTTCTTTAGCTTGTCGCGAACGCGGTCGCTCGCTTCCTGGGCGCGACGAGGGTCTCCACCATGTATCGAGCCGACGTGGCGAGCCGCTTCTCTGTGAAGCCGCTGCTGTTCCTCCACATCGTCGTCCTCACGTCTCGACAGAGCCAGCCATTCTCGCGCGATCTTCTCGAGAAGCTGAGCGACGCTCGTCTCTTCGTCGCGTGCCGCTTCCTCGAGCCTCGCCTTGAGCTCGGGACATAGGCGCCAGCTATAGACCTCTGTCTTGTTCATGCACCACAGTGTAGTGCAACGAGAGGGATTCCGCAATGCCGATAGCTCACGGATCACAGAGAATGCGAACATGGCAAGCGCCTCGTGTGAGGTGAGGTCCTGGGTCGGACGATCCGAAAGGCGTTGTACCGGAAGCCTCATGGAGTTTCGCGTTCCAGGAGGCGCAGCGTCTCGGCATAGATGTTTCTTCGTGGCCCCAGAGCGATTACCTCCACTGCCCCCGAAGCTAGTCGATAAATGATTCGGAGCTTACCGATACGGAAGGACCTGAGACCGCTCAGTTGATTTTTCAAATTCTTCCCGCTACCCGGGTTCGCCAAAATCTCCTTCAGCGCGGCTCTTACTTTCCGCTTTAGATCAGGATGGAGATGTCGAATCAGCGACCGCATCCCTTTGGTAAGCTTCAGTCTCCGGCCAATGGCCATTAGCGGTCAGAATCCTGAAACAACTCCTCGAGCGAGTAGAGCTTGCCGCCGCGTTTGAGAGACTGAAGCCCGCGGCGGATCTCACTCATCAGCGCGGCATCGGAGCGGACAGCGATCGTCTCTTTCCAACTTTCGAACTCGTCCGGGCTCAGCAGGACGGCCGCCGGCCTTCCATTGCGAGTGATGGTGATGACTTCATCTCGAGAGGCAACCTCCTCGATGAGCTGGCTCAATCGTGCCTTCGCTTCTGAAAGTGGTAGAGTCTTCATTTCTGCGCCTCCATTCGTTGGTCCGAATTCGGACTATCATAGCTGCCTCGGTAACGGTGGTCAATTTGGAAGAGGGAAATTCCATTGCACTTACCGATGCGCCAGACCGCGATTGTCGTGATGGGGGAAATGACTCAGCGAATGGCGCCGAGACGTGCCGGACGGTACGCATGCGCGAGAAGAATCACAGGGACCCCGCTGCATCCCGCCGAGACCCGACGGTCGCGGGTTCGAGCTGCTGACGGCCTCCGAGATCTCGGCTGCGACGCTTCTCCAGGGCGAAGCGTTGCTGGCTGGAGCCATCCGTGTATGGGATCATGGTGTCGCGGTAGAATCTAAGTATGAGTGGAAAGCACAAGGGGCCTGACGTCGTGCAGGACGTATCGTCAGAGGCGGTGGACGTTCTCACGGTGCGGTTGCGGTCGCTCATCGCTGACGGCAAGACGTCAAGCGCACGGCAGCTGGCCGACGTCGCAGTTCGACAGCACCCCGACTCCGAGGAGTTGAAGGCCCTGCAAGAGGCTCTCCACCCGGGTGACGCCAGACGCACAAATCTTCGCGATTCTTCACATCGTACCAATATGGAATGGCTTGCGCAGCATCAGGAGCAGCATCGAGGAAAGTGGGTCGCCCTGTCGGGGGGGGAGCTCCTAGCTGCCGATGCAGACTTCGGAGCGCTCATGGCCGCGCTGAAGCCGCTCAAGCCGGATCGCAGACCTCTCATCCATCACGTTCCGGATTGAATCGAGGATCGCCCCGAAAAAGCGTGCTCCCATCGGACTTTGCCACCGGTGCTTGTACTTTTATCGACACCGCTCCCGGGACCCTTTACGAGGCAAGGATCTTCGTCCCGGTGCGTCTTGCGGGTCTCGACGTTGACGTCACCGCTATGGTCGATACTGCTGCCCCATGGTGCGTTCTCGAAGGCGCAATCGCCAATCTGTACGCGGATCGAGAAGCCAGTCTGGTTCCCCGCCAGAGGCTTTCTAGCAGGCTCGGCGACCATACGGGCGACCTTCACCGCTCGCCCATAACGCTGCTCGCGGACGAAGGCGACTCGCTGACAGTCGAAGCAACCATCTTCGTTTGCCCTGACTGGCCGGGTCCCAACGTAATTGGATACAACGGCCTTCTCGAACGAATCCGCTTCGCGGTGGGATCCCTCTCTGAACACGTTCTATTTCGGGCTGTGAGGCCCTTGCGTCCCTGGTGCTCCTTCTGAAGCACGGCGTCCTGACGATTCCGGAAGGCGAGAAGTCCCCAGTCGACGGCGGCGGCTGACTCGTCGTCAGGGGAGACGCTCCACCTCCGCGCCCAGGGAGCGAAGCTTGGCCTCGATGTGCTCGTAGCCCCGGTCGAGGTGGTAGACGCGATCGATGAGGCTTTCGCCGTCGGCGACGAGCGCGGCCAGTACGAGGCACGCGCTGGCGCGAAGGTCGGTCGCCATCACCCTCGCCCCCGAGAGCACGGTTGGTCCTTCGATCGACGCCCGATTGCCGGAGACCTGTATCCGCGCTCCCATGCGAGCGAGCTCGGCAATGTGCATGAAGCGATTCTCGAAAATCGTCTCGGTGACGAAGCTTCGGCCCGGGGCCTGAGTAAAGAGAACCGTCAGCTGGGCTTGCATGTCGGTAGGGAATCCCGGGTAGGGCTCGGTCACGATCTCTACCGCGCGGGGCGTCGCCGACGACACCCGGATCGTATCTTCACCCGAATCGATCGGGATTCCCGCTCGTCGAAGTGCCTCGAGCACCGCCCCGAGGTGGTCCGGCCGACAGCGAGTGAGAACCACATCGTCTCCGAGCAAAGCCGAGGCCACGAGAAACGTGCCGGTCTCGATGCGGTCGGGCACGATCCGGTGTCGTGCGCCTCCGAGACGCGAGACGCCCTCGATTCGGACCGTGTCGCTGCCGGCTCCCTCGATCCTGGCTCCCATCGCACTCAGGAGCTCGGCGAGATCCACGACTTCGGGCTCTCGAGCGGCGTTCTCCAGGACCGTCTCACCCCGGGCGAGGGTGGCCGCCATCAAGAGATTTTCGGTCCCGGTGACGGTCACGCGCGGGAATCGAATCGTGGCACCTCTCAATCCGTCCGAGCTCGCCTCGACGAAGCCGTGCTCGAGCACCACGCGAGCGCCCAGCTTCCTCAGCCCGCCGATATGCTGATCGATGGGTCGAGCCCCGATGGCGCAGCCTCCCGGCAGGGAGACACGGGCCTTGCCGTGTCGTGCCAGGAGAGGTCCGAGCACGAGAACCGAGGCCCGCATCGTCTTGACCAGCTCGTAGGGGGCCTCGTGCGAGCGAAGCTCACGCGTCACGATCTCGATTTCGTCGGGCGCGAGTGGCTCCACCTCGCTTCCCAGATCCCGGAGGAGGCGCCGCATGGTGCCCACGTCCCAGACGTCAGGGAGATTCTCGAGGTGCACGCGGTCGTCGGTGAGAAGGGATGCCGCCATCGCCGGTAGGGCGGCGTTCTTCGCGCCCCCGATACGGACGCGGCCCGAGAGGCGACGGCCGCCGATCACCCGAAGTTTGTCCAAGGGTTATCCCTTGCGAGCGACGACGATTCGCGGGATGCCGGCGAGATCGGGCGCGATGCGTCGCAGCTCGAGCCCGGCCCGTTCGACGATTCGTGTGACCCGACGATCCTGGCCCTTGGCGATCTCGAGTACGAGGACTCCCCCTGGTGCGAGGACGTCGCGCGCTTGGGGAACTAGGCGTTCGATGACCTCGAGGCCGTCGGCGCCTCCCGCAAGCGCCATTCGGGGCTCGTGCTCCGATACTTCGGGCTCGAGCTTCTCCATCTCGCTATCGGCGATGTAGGGCGGGTTGCTGACGACCGCATCGAAGGGGGCTTCACCGCGTACCGGCTCGACGAGATCGCCATGGAGAAAGACGATTCGCCGACCGAGATCGTGACGCTGCGTGTTCTCCCGGGCGACGGCGAGCGCAGCCGGAGACGCATCGACGGCGAATACCTCGGCTCCGCGGATCGCCCCGGCGAGGGCGATCGCGATGCAACCGCTTCCGCATCCGACGTCGAGGATACGCGGACGCTCCCGTCCCTCGAGCTCGGTCAACGCTTCGTCGACCACCCCTTCGGTCTCGGGACGAGGGATGAGCACCGCGGGGGTGATCCGGAAGGAAAGACCGTAGAACTCCTGGTTCCCGAGCAAATGCTGTATGGGAACGCGGCCCCGCCTGCGCTCCACGAGCTGGAAGAATAGCCCGGCTCCTTCGGCGCATACCGGGTCTCTCCATCGTGCCAGGAGCCGTTCGCGCGAGCAGCCCAGTGCATGCCGCAAGAGGAGCTCCGACTCGAATCGTGCGTCTCGTATTCCCGCGCCGCTGAGCTCGGCCGCGCCCCGCTCGATGAGCTTAATCGCGCTCGGACCGGACCCGGTCGTCACGATTGTACGGTAGCCTCGGCCTCTTTGAGCTTCTCGGTCTGATAGTGAGTGGCGAGAGCGTCGATCAGCTCCTCGAGATTTCCGTCCAGGATCGAGTCGAGCTGGTGGAGCGTCAGATGAATTCGATGATCGGAGACCCTTCCGTCCCTGAAATTGTAGGTGCGGATCTTCTCGCTACGGTCACCCGAGCCGATCTGGCCCTTGCGCTCGCTGGCGATCTGGTCGCGCTGCTCCTTGCGCGCGAGGTCGTATAGCCGCGAGCGAAGCACGCGCATCGCTTTGGCCTTGTTCTTGATCTGGGATTTTTCGTCCTGACAGGTGACCACCAAGCCGCTGGGAACGTGGGTGATGCGCACCGCGGACTTGGTCGTATTGACGCTCTGTCCTCCTGGTCCGGACGAACAGTACGTGTCGATGCGCAAGTCCTTGGGGTCGACTTCGACCTCGACCTCCTCCGCTTCCGGCAGGACGGCGACGGTCACGGCAGACGTGTGGATCCGTCCCGAGGCCTCGGTTGCCGGTACCCTCTGGACGCGATGCACCCCGCTCTCATATTTGAGCCGGCTATAGGCGCCCTTGCCCTCGACCAGGGCGACCACTTCCTTGATACCGCCGATTCCCGTCTCGTTCAGGCTCATGACCTCGACACGAAACCCCTGGGCTTCCGCGTAGAGGGAATACATCCGGAATATCTCCTGAGCGAACAGGGCCGCTTCTTCGCCTCCGGTGCCCGCCCGGATCTCGAGGAGCACATTGCGCTCGTCGTTGGGATCTCGGGGCAGGAGCTTGAGCCGCACTTCCCCGAAAAGCCTGCTCTCCTCCGACTCGAGCCTCTCGATCTCCTCCGAGGCCAGGGCTCTGAGCTCGGGCTCCTCCGCTTCTTTGAGCATTTCTCGGGTCTCTTGGAGCTGGGTTCGCGTCGTTCGGAGCGCTCGATAGAGGTTCACCAGGGGCTCCATCTCCGAGCGGACCTTGGCCAACCGGTGGATGAGCGCGGGATCCGCGATGACCTCCGGTTTTCCCAGCTCTGCCGTGACCTCCTCGAAGCGCTTCTCGACGGCGTCGAGCTTGTCTTCGAGGTTTCTCATCGATTCATCCTCGACTCTGGCACCTCAACGGCCGGCGCTCTTGCGCGGCCGCTCTCCATATTTTTGTTTGAATCGTTCGACCCGGCCCGCGGAATCGACGAGTTTCTGCTTGCCGGTGAAGAACGGGTGGCATTTGGAGCAGATCTCGAGCTTGATCTCTTTTTCGCCTTTGGTCGAGCGGGTCATAAAAGTCTCGCCGCAGGCACAGCTCACTCGAATCTCTTGGTATTTGGGGTGGATATCAGCTTTCATGGAACACAAAACTCCTGTCAGGAATACGGGCAATCTGCCATTATACTGCAGATTTCTGAGACACGTTGGACGCTTGCTCTTGACTCCCCGCCGCTACCAGCTCAACAAGCGCGCGACGGCCGCACTCGAGAGCGGCCATCCCTGGATCTTCCGGAAACACATGAGCTCGGCGGCCTCCGTGTTTCCCGACGGCCAGTGGCTTCAGCTCGTGGACGGTGCCAATCGAGTCGTGGGTCACGGCTTCTACCATCGGCGCGGCTCCATCGCCATCCGCATTCTCGGAAAAGGGGACCAGCCGTTCCGAAGCCAGGAGGTCCGCCGGAGAGTCGAAGCCTCGGTCTCCCGAAGAGCTCCTCTGTGCGACGAGACCAACGCCTATCGGGTCGTGCACGGGGAGAACGACCAGCTGCCCGCCGTCACTGTCGACCGGTACGATACGGTCGCCGTCGTTTCGAGCTACGCGGCGGGAGCGGACGGGGTGGCCCGTCTCGCGGCTCGTTACGTCCGCGGCCTGCTGAATCTCTCGGGTGTGCTCCTCCGTGCCGGCAAGCGCCGACTGGACGCTGCCCCAAGCCCCCGCGTCGTCTTCGGCGAGGTGCCCGAGACCATCGGCGTGAAAGAGGACGGGCAGCGAATGGTGGTTTCCGTGAGAATCGGCCAGAAGGGGGGCACGTTCCTGGACCTTCGTGGGCTGAGGCGTTTGATTCGTGGGTCGGAGCTTCAGGGGAAGAGCGTTCTCGATCTGTTCTCCTACACGGGAAGTCTCGGGGCGGCCGCCGAGCTCGCCGGAGCGGCTCGGATCTGGCACGTCGATTCGTCGGCGAGCGCCCTTGCGTTGGGCGAGGCGAGCCACACCCTCGTCCCCGACCGTCACCGCTGGGTTCAGGCCGACGCCTTCGAATGGGTGCGGAAGCTCGATCGCGCGGAACGATTCGACCTCGTGCTCGTGGATCCTCCCCAGATGACCAGCCAGGCCCGTCAAGTGCCTCGGGCTCTGGTCGCCTATCGGCGGCTCTATCAAGCGCTCGCGCCACGCGTGAGTCCTGATGGCATTCTGGTCGCCTGCTGTTGCACCTCACGAATCGAGGCGACGAGGTTCCAGGCCCTGGTCGCCGAGTCGCTCGGGAGCGGGTTTCACTTTCTCGCCCGCGTCCCCGCCGAGCTCGATCATCCGGTCCGTTTTCCCGAGGCGGACTATTTGAAGGTGCTTGTTTTTCGACGGGGTGCCAAAGCTCTGTAGTCGCGTCGAAGATATTAGTACGCTGACAGATATTTATTCGAGTTAATCTTCAAATTCTTGCGAAGATTTCTTGACCGGTGTGGATCCACGTGATAGAATTTCCCCGTATGAAGGACAGGGGGTTCAGCCCCTAGATCAAACGGAGGTGTCACAATGACTGGATTGGTTCGTTGGGAACCGTTCCTGCGGGATTTCGACACCCTCGCTGGGCGGTTCAATCAGCTGTTCAACCCTTTTACGCCTGTCGCGACGGATCCGACCGTGGTTCAGCCAACCATGACGGGTTGGTATCCCGCCGTGGACATCCGCGATAACGGCGACGTCCTGACGATCGAGGCCGAGCTTCCGGGCTTCAAAAAGGAAGACATAGACGTTCGTGTTGAGAACGGAGTGCTATCGATCAGCGGTGAACGTCGTCGCGCCGAGGCTTACGACGGGCACAGGTCCGAGTATCTCCGTTCGGAGCGAACGTTCGGCCGTTTCAGTCGATCTTTCTCGCTCCCGACGATGGTGGAGAGCCAGAGTATCCACGCGAAGTATCGTGACGGCATCCTGGTTCTCACGCTCCCGAAGACGGAGGCGTCTCGTCCTCGTGCCATCGACGTCAAGGTCCACTAATCAATCGTAAATCCGGACGGAGGAGCCCATCGAGGCTCCTCCGTTCCCCGCGTCCGCACACGTCGGAGAATCACGCTCCCCGTGGCGGAGCCTGGGAGAGAGGGTAACTACATGCTCGCTCGCTGTTACGGTTCGTCGACATCGATTCGAAGGAACTATGGTTACACCACCCCGGTGCGCATCGGCCCGCCGTTGCTGGCCCCTAGGAACGCTCCCAACCGGGCCTGGAGACGCGACGTCTCGCGGTCGCTCGCACGGACGAGAGCCTTCAGGAATTGGAAGGCCCGCTTTCGAGCCCTGTTGAAGGAGCTGGCGGCGGTGGGCCGCTCCCGCCCGAGCGGCGCACTCGGATAAAAGATGGAAGACGGAATTTTCGGGAGGCGTCATGGGCCTGCTGAAGATCGCAACGGTTCCCGCCGTCACGGTCGAGCCTGAGAGCTCGGTTCTCGACGCCGTGCGCCAGATGCAAGAACACAACGTCGGCGCCGCCGCCGTCGTCGAGGACGGGCGTCTCATCGGAATTTTCACCGAGCGCGACGTGATGAACCGGGTCGCTCTCCACCAGAAAGACGTTGCTTCCACACGAGTGCGCGCGGTGATGACCCGCGACCCCGTCACCGCCAAGCGCGACATGCCCTATGGAGACGCTCTTCAGATGATGGTGGGGCAGCATTTCCGACACATCCCCGTCCTCGACGACGAGGGACGGGTGGTCGGAATTCTCTCCGCGAGAGATCTCTACGAGCACGCCGTCGAGCGCTTGAGCCACGAGCTCAACGCGGTCGTGAGCTACTTTACGGCGGATGGCCCGGGAGGGGACTAGCGGAGCTCACTGCCCCGACATCGACGAGAGAAACTCCTGGTTGTCCTTGGTCTTTCCCATCTTGTCGAGAAGTAGCTCCATCGCCTCGACCTGCGACAGCGGCGAGAGGACCTTGCGCAGGATCCAGACGCGGTTGAGCTCGTCCTTCGACAGCAGGAGCTCTTCCTTGCGGGTGCCGCTCTTGTTGATGTCGATCGAGGGGAACACGCGCTTGTCCACGAGCTTTCGGTCGAGGTGGATCTCCATGTTGCCCGTGCCCTTGAACTCCTCGAAGATGACGTCGTCCATGCGGCTTCCGGTCTCGATGAGCGCGGTGGCCATGATCGTGAGGGAGCCTCCCTCCTCGATGTTGCGTGCCGCGCCGAAGAACCGCTTGGGCCTCTGGAGCGCGTTGCTATCGACACCTCCGGAGAGCACTTTGCCCGAAGGCGGCACGACGGTGTTGTAGGCCCGCGCAAGCCGGGTGATGGAGTCCAGCAGGATCACGACGTCACGCTTGTGCTCTACGAGGCGCTTGGCCTTCTCGATCACCATCTCCGCCACCTGCACGTGGCGTGAAGCGGCCTCGTCGAAAGTGGAGCTGATGACCTCGCCGTGGACCGAACGCTGCATGTCGGTCACCTCTTCGGGCCGTTCATCGATGAGCAGCACGATGAGCACCACCTCGGGATGGTTGGCGGTGATGCTGTTGGCGATGTTCTGGAGCAGCATCGTTTTGCCCGTGCGAGGAGCGGCCACGATGAGCCCGCGTTGACCCTTGCCGATGGGGGTCATCAGATCCATGACCCGCGCCGACAGGTTCTCCTTGGCCGTCTCGAGCCGGATGCGATCCTGAGGGTAGAGCGGGGTGAGGTTGTCGAAGAAGATCCGTTCCCGTGCCGCTTCCGGAGGCTCGAAGTTCACCGCCTCCACTTTGATCAGCGCGAAGTAGCGCTCACCTTCCTTGGGCGGGCGGATCTGGCCGGAGATCGTGTCACCGGTTCTCAGGTCGAACTTCCGTATCTGGGATGGGGAAACGTAGATGTCGTCCGGTCCGGGTAGATAGTTGTACTCGGGCGCACGCAGGAAACCGAAACCATCGGGCAGGCACTCCAGGACGCCCTCGGAAAAAATCAAGCCGCTCTGCTCGGTCTGGGCTTGCAGAATCTTGAAGATGAGCTCCTGCTTGCGCATGCCCGTCGCGCCCGAGACCCCGAGGTCCTTGGCGACCTTGGCGAGGCCGGAGATGTTCATCTCCTTGAGCTCGGCGATGTTCAGGGACTTCGTCTTAACTTCGTTGCGAGGGGGTGCCTCGGCTATTTCTTCGGTGCTCGTCTCGCCCCGCGAACGTGTCTCTCGATCACCTTCCATAGCTCTTTCCTTCCTTCACTCGTGACCGCGGAAAACGGAATGACGGGAATAGCTCCCGCGGCCCCAAAGGCTCCTGTCAGCTTCGCCAGCTGGTCTCGCCGGCGACTTCGACCCAGCTTGTCCGCCTTCGTCGCCACGACGACATAGTCGAGCCCCGCTTGCTCGATCCGGTCGCGCATGCCCAGATCGCTCGCCAGCGGGTCTCGTCGAAGGTCCACGAGAAGCAGGACCAAACGCTCTTTCTTGCGCTCGAAGAGATAGCTCGTTATCAGCCTTTCCCACTTTCTCCTGACGGCGACCGGGGCTCGGGCGAAGCCGTAGCCGGGGAGATCTACGAGCATCAATCGTTCGCTGACGCGGAAGAAGTTGACGACCTGCGTTCGGCCCGGCGTCTTGGAAACGAACGCGAGCTTCCTCAGGCCTACGAGCCGGTTCAGCAGGCTCGACTTGCCCACATTGGATCGTCCTACCGCTGCCACTTCCGGCAGGTCGTCCTCGGGGAAGTCGGGGGGAGAAGCGGCGCTGCGAACGAGCTGTAGCGTCTGGGTTCGGCTCATCGTTCCTGGCCGGCCATGCTGTCAAGACTAGAGACCTCGTCAATGGGTACGTAAACTAATGTGTGACTGATTCGCCCGCCACGGGACCCTCCTCGCGGATCTCGGGCTCGAGGCCGGACTCGGAATCCTCCACGGATTCGGCCGACGGGCTGGAAATGGGCGCGGTGAGCGCCACCGCGAAGACTTCTTCTACTTTCTCGACGAGCGTGATGGTGAGCTCCTTGCGAACCTCTTCCGGCAGCTCGGAGAGATCCTTCTCGTTGTCGCGTGGAAGAATGATCTTGGTGATTCCGGCGCGGTGGGCGGCGAGGAGCTTCTCTTTGACGCCTCCGATGGCGAGCACTTTTCCCCGTAGCGTCACCTCGCCCGTCATCGCCACGTCGGAGTGAACCGGGATGCCGGATAGCACCGAAAGAAGCGCGGTGGCCATGGTGATTCCGGCCGAGGGGCCATCCTTGGGGATCGCCCCTTCGGGAACGTGGAGATGGATGTCGAGTTTCTTGTGAAAATCCGGGGGAAGGCCGTAGATGTCGGCGCGCGATCGAATGACCGAGACCGCCGTCCTCGCCGACTCCTGCATGACCTCACCGAGCTTGCCGGTAATCGTGAGGTCGCCCTTGCCCGGCATCAAAGTGGCTTCGGTCGTCAAGAGCTCTCCGCCCACTTCCGTCCAGGCTAATCCCGTGGCCATCCCCACCTCGGCCTCGCCTTCCTTGTTGCGTGGCCTGAATTTGGGGACGCCGAGATAGGTTTCGATCGTTTCCGGAGTGACCTCGATCTCGATCGAGCCCCCCTCTTTGACGAGTCGGCGGGCCACCTTGCGAAAGACGGAAGCGATTTCGCGTTCGAGCGACCGTACTCCCGCCTCGCGCGTATACCGTCGGATGATCTCCGCGATCGCCCCCACACTCATCGAGACCTTCTTGCTCTTCAGGCCGTTCGCTTCTTTTTGCTTGGCCACGAGGAAGCGTTTGGCGATCTCGAGCTTCTCCTCCTCGGTATAGCCGGGAATTCGGATGACCTCGAGCCGATCCATGAGCGCCTGCGGCATGTTCTGCATGACGTTCGCCGTCGCGATGAACATGGCGTTCGAAAGGTCGTACTCGACGTCGAGATAGTGGTCATGAAACGAGTGATTCTGCTCCGGGTCCAGCACTTCCAGAAGGGCGGATGCCGGGTCGCCACGAAAGTCCATGCTCATCTTGTCGACCTCGTCGAGAAGGATGAGTGGGTTCACTGTCCCCGCCTTCTTCATCATCTGAATGATCTGGCCGGGAAATGCCCCGATGTAGGTGCGCCGATGGCCGCGGATTTCTGCCTCGTCGCGAATGCCCCCTAGGGACAGACGAACGAACTTCCGGTTCGTCGCCCGGGCAACCGAACGGGCCAGAGACGTCTTGCCCACCCCCGGCGGTCCCACCAGACACAAGATGGGCCCCCGCTGCTTCTTCACGAGCCGCCGTACGGCGAGGAACTCGATGATGCGGTCCTTGACCTTCTGAAGCCCGTAGTGGTCTTCGTCCAGAACACGCTCGGCGCGCCCGATGTCGCGGCTCTCGCGGGTACGTTTGTGCCAGGGCACGTTGAGCAGCCAATCCAGATAATTCCTCGATACCGTGGCCTCCGCGGACATTGGCGGCATCGCCTCGAGCCGCTTGAACTCCGTTATCGCTTTCTCCTCTGCCTCCTTGCTCATCCGGGCTTCGGCGATGCGGTTGCGAAGCTCCTCGACATCGTTCCCGCGCTCGTCTTTACGCCCGAGCTCCTTCTGAATGGCCTTCATCTTCTCGTTGAGGTAGTACTCTTTCTGAGCCCTCTCCATTTGCTTTCGAACGCGGCCCTGGATTCGACGATCGACCTGGAGCTTGTCCACTTCGAGCTCCAGTA